>URPT01000012.1 GCA_900549845.1 uncultured Veillonella sp.
AGGATGTTTGAGTGTACCTGGTTATTTTGGTGATGTTGAAAGATTCGATAAAATCACAGTTAAAGGAATTGACCCTCATAATAAAAAGGTAACAATTAAAGCTGAAGGATTCTTGGCGCGTATTTTTCAACATGAAATTGACCATTTAGAAGGGCATTTGTTTATTGAAAAAGCAACTAACTTACGATTGATTACGGATCATCCAGAGGAGAAAGAAATTGTCTAATCAAAAACAATTGCGCGTCGTATTTATGGGGACACCAGACTTTTCCGTTCCTACTTTAGAAGCATTAATTAAGGCTGGACACTCTATAGTTGGTGTATACTGCCAGCCTGATAAACAAAAAGGTCGCGGTAAACAAGTTCAAATGCCACCTGTAAAAGTAGCAGCGCTCGAATATAATTTACCTGTGTTCCAACCTGTCACCTTACGTGATGAACAAGTACAAGCGGAACTTGAAGCGTTACAACCTGATGTAGTAGTGGTTATTGCGTACGGTAAAATCTTACCGCCATGGCTTATTCGCTTACCTCAATATGGATGTATTAACGTCCATGCATCTATTTTACCTAAGTATAGAGGGGCTGCGCCGATTCATTATGCCATTTTAAATGGGGATACTAAAACAGGTGTTACCATTATGCATATGGATGATGGTCTTGATACTGGTGACATTATCGATATTGTGGAAACCGATATCTTACCTGGTGAAACGACAGGGCAATTATTTGAACGTATGGCTGTACTTGGTGGCGAAACGATTGTTCCCGTATTAACTCGTTGGGTTAATGGGGAAATTGTGGCAACTCCACAAGATGATACAATGGCTACACACACTGCCAAAATTACAAAAGAAATGGGGCAGATTGACTGGTCTAAGCCTGCTAATGAAATTGTAAATCTCATTAGAGGACTTAATCCAGCTCCTGGATGTTATACATATCTCGATGGAAAACGTTTAAAAGTATGGTCTGGAGAAGTGGTTCCCAGTGATACGACTCACTGTTTGATAGATGTTCATGGTAAACATGTACCAATTGCTATTTCAGCCACAACTGTTCCTGGTACAATCGTATCTAAAACAGCCGGGTTAGGTGTATTTTGTGGTGATGGAAATATACTTCTATTAACAGAAGTACAACCGGAAAATAAAAAGCGTATTTCTGCTACCGATTTTATTAATGGACATCAGATAAAGGAAGGTATCGTTTTTGGAGACTCAATGTAAGCAGTACGAAAAGTATCCGTTATACCTGATATTATCATCAATTACATGTGCTTTAATTACTGCCATAATCGGCTTTCTAATGTATGTGTTAGAACCGGGGCTTACACAATTACATCCTATTGCACCCATAATTATTACAGTTGTTTTTTCTGTATGTATTGGTGTTATATGGTTATTGTGCTTATCCTTGATTATTGCTAGTTTCGGTATAATACGGTTACATCCTATTGTTTTAAGACTAGCCAATCAGTTTATATATGGATTATTTCCATTATCCTTATTGATTGGTAAAGTGAGAGGGGTTACTAAGGATCAATTGCGTCAATCTATGATTGATTTGATTAATCATCTCGTGATGCTAGATATGTATACGGTTGATCCAAAACGCATATTGTTATTAACACCGCATTGTTTACAGGAAAGTTCATGTGTTCATAAGGTTACACATGACGTATACAACTGTAAGCAGTGTGGTCGCTGTCAAGTTGGTAGCTTATTACAAGTGGCTAAAGACTATGGATGTCAATTTATAGTTGTCACTGGAGGTACCTTAGCGCGAATGAAGGTAAAGGAGGCACGACCTAAAGCCATTGTAGCTATAGCTTGTGAACGAGATTTAGCTAGTGGTATGGCTGATGTGTTCCCTATCCCTGTTATTGGCGTATTAAATGAACGTCCTAATGGTCCATGTTGTAATACAACAGTAGATCCTGAACGTGTTCGTGCAGTGGTAGAACAATTGATTGGTAGGAATAGTGATGACAGAAGTAAAGACTAACCAACAACAGAATATTCGGTTGCTCGCTGTAAAAGCATTGAGCGATATTAATCGCAATGGTGCTTATGCAAATATTAAGTTGCAAGAGTATTTACAAAAATATCATTTATCCGATTTGGATCGACGGTTCTTTACAGAACTTGTATATGGCGTTATTCGTAGAAAAAATTACTTGGATGCCATAATTGTTCACTTTGCCAAACGACCTTTAAAGAAATTATCTTCTATGGTTGTGGAAATCCTTAGACTTGGAATTTACCAAATTATCTACATGGATAAGGTTCCTGAAAGTGCAGCTGTCAATGAATCTGTTAAACTTGCTAAGAAGTTAACACGTGGATTATCTGGTTTTGTAAACGCTGTATTGCGATCGGTTTTGCGAGAAAGCGATAGCATTTCTATTGGTGAACTTGCGAAATCTGAAGCTGAAGAGATTTCTTTTATCTACAATCAACCATTATGGCTTGTTACTTTGTGGATGAACGAAATGGATAAAGATAAAACCGTAGACCTCTGTGCTTGGTTCAATGAGCAACCTCGTTTGACGGCCCGTATCAATACGGTGAAAGTATCAATTGAGGATTGTTTAAAAGAATTAGAAGATTTAGATTGGATTGTAGAACAGGATACATATATTCCTGAAGTAGTTTATATTGATGGACATCAAGGTCATTTAGAAAAAGCTAAACCTGTTTTAGAAGGTCATATTACTTTTATGGATAAAGCATCTATGTTAGTGGCCCATGTAGTAAATCCGCAGCCAGGAGAGCGCATATTAGATTGTTGTGCTGCACCAGGTGGTAAGTCTATGCATATGGCAAGCCTTATGAACAATACAGGCGCTATTATGAGTTGTGATATATACGATCATAAATTAGACCTTATGAATCACAATGCTCAGCGATTGGGCGTATCTATTGTTTCTACTAAGCTCCAAGATGGTCGTTATTTACCTGATAATTGGAAGGAACAATTTGATCGTGTTTTAGTTGATGCACCATGTTCTGGCCTTGGCATTTTACAAAAGAAATTAGATATGCGTTGGCGCAAAACAGAGGATTTACTAAATGAATTACCTCCATTACAGCTTGAAATATTAGAAAAAGCCGCTGAAATGGTCAAAGTTAACGGATATTTAGTATATTCTACATGTACGATCAATAGCGGTGAAAATGAGGATGTATTGGAAAAATTCTTAGCAACTCATAAGAACTTTGTTATTGACCCTGTATCCTATGAAGGATTACCACCATCTACCGATGGTATGATTACAACATATCCACCGCGAGATCATATGGATGGATTCTTCATGGCTCGTATGAAGCGCATATCATAATAATAGAAATGGAGTACCATGATAGAATTATTGGGTAAGTCTTTAGAAGAATTACAATCTATCTTTAAGACCCATAATATACAAAAGTTTCGAGCGAAACAGTTAATCGACTATATCTATCATAGATATGTGTTTGATTTTCAAGACATGACACAATTTCCAAAAGAATTGCGTCAATGGTTAAGTGATAACTGTATTATTTCTTTACCTACATTAATTACAGAGTCTGTTTCTCCAGATGGGAAGACTCGTAAAATACTCGTTGAAATGACAGATCAAAGCCGAGTAGAAGCCGTTTTGATGGAACAACATTATGGATATTCTGTATGTGTTTCTTCTCAAGTGGGCTGTGCTATGGGATGTGTATTCTGTGCTTCAACACAAGGCGGTTTATACCGTGATTTGACAGTGGCTGAAATCATAGGTCAAGTTGTTATCTTCGGGGCTCTTACTAAAGAGCAAATTCATTCTGTTGTCGTTATGGGCGCAGGTGAGCCGTTACAAAACTATGATAATGTGTTACAAGCTTTACAACTGTTACACGATCCTGTAATTTGTAATATTAGTTATCGTAAGATGACGATTTCTACCTGTGGATGGGTTCCTAACATCTATAAGCTAGCTGATGAAGGATTGCCTATAACATTAGCACTCTCATTACATGCTACAAATAATGAAGTGCGTCGTAGTATTATGCCTGTTGGGGCTCGTTATGAATTGACGGAAGTCTTAGATGCGGTAAAATATTATTATGATACGACTCAACGTCGTATTACCTTTGAGTATATCCTTATAGATTCTATAAACGCATCTATGGAGGAGGCTCATGCTTTAGGAGAAATCTGTAAGGATTTCCCAAATTGCCATGTTAATTTAATTCCTGTTAACGGCAATGAACATATTGAATTATATAAACCATCTATTACGAATATGAATACATTTAAAGACATCGTTAGTTCCTATGGCGTATCAGTAACGGTACGAAAGGAAATGGGCGATGCAATCCAAGCCGCATGTGGGCAGCTAAAAGCAGCTCACGGTCGGAAAAAGGAGAATCATGAATAATTTTGTTGGTTTAAGTAAAATTGGACTTGTGCGTCAGCGCAATGAAGATCGATTTTTTATAGACGGTCCTATTTGTGCTGTCACTGATGGCATGGGTGGCTATAGTGGTGGTGAAATCGCTAGTACCTATGCTGTTGATGAAATAAAAGAATATTTGGCCTCCCTTCAAACGGTTGGTCAACAAGACTTATGTGATGCTATTATTCATGCAAATGAACGTATAGCCAATCGCGTAGCTCATGAAGAACGTCTTGCTGGTATGGGTACTACTGCTGTTGTTACAGCTATTAATGGTAACCAATTATACTGGGCAAGTGTTGGTGATAGTCGTTTGTATGTATATAGAGATGGTCTTTTACGACAAATTACTACAGATCATTCTATGGTACAAGAATTATTAGCTGCTGGAGAGATTACAAAGGATGAAATGCTAAATCATCCTCAAAGAAACTTATTAACCCGTGCAGTCGGTGTTGATAATACTTTAGAGGTAGATAGTGGTGTAGAATCCATTCTTCCAGGTGATCGTATTTTACTTTGCACTGATGGACTATGCGGATATGTATCAGATGATGTAATTGCTAGTGCTTTACAATCTACTGATGATGATATGAAAGTTATAGAGTCATTAATGGAATCCGTATATGATGTCGGAGCAGGAGATAATGTGACCATTGTGGTGGGAACAATCTAATCTAGAAATGGAGAAATAATGAGTACTATGAATATAAAAGGCATACTTCTAGATAACCGCTACCGAATAGTTGATAAAATTGGCGTTGGCGGAATGGCTGACGTATACCTTGGAGAAGATACCTTACTAGGTAGACAAGTAGCAATTAAAGTATTGCATGCTAACTTTGCCAATGATGATGAGTTTGTTACGCGTTTTAAACGAGAAGCACAAGCTGCAGGCAAACTAAATCATCCTAATATTGTAAACATGTATGATGTGGGGTTTGATCAAGACTTACACTATATCATTATGGAATATGTAGATGGTGAAACACTAAAAGAATACATCACTCGTCATGGCAGACTATCCATAGATGAGGCTGTTAAGTTCACAATTGCTATTGCTGAGGGCTTAGAGCACGCACATACAATGGGAATAGTACATTGTGATATTAAACCACATAATGTTATTATCACTCGTACTGGTCGTGTAAAAGTTACTGACTTTGGTATCGCTCGAGCCATGAATGCTACCAATACCGTGATGTATACGAACTCTATTTTAGGGTCAGCCCATTATTTATCACCAGAACAAGCTAGTGGTAAACCTGTGGATGGAAATACTGATATTTACTCTTTAGGGGTAGTTTTATATGAAATGCTTACTGGACGGGTTCCTTTTGAAGGGGAAACACCAATCGCAGTAGCATTAAAACATGTGCGTGAAAAAGTAGCTCCTCCAACCCGATATAATCCGTCCATTCCACCGCTTTTAGAAGCAGTTGTGATGAAGGCATTATCTAAAAATCCTGCGGATCGTTTTGATTCTATTTCTGATATGATTAGTGATTTACGATTATCCCAAGGATTTACAATGGGAAAAACACAACGTCATGAACCATATGATTTTGCTACGCAAATGATTCCAGCTGTCGATCCTGAAGCTATGGAGGATTTCAGCACCATTGAAGAAGAGCAAAAAGATGAGGGTAAAAAGAAGAGTATGTTAAGTAAAATAGCATCGATTCCACAAAAATATATTGTTCTAGGTGCTGCTGTTATTTTCTTAGTAGCATTCTTAGGTGCCTTCTTGAGTTATGGTAACTTCTGGAGCAATACAACAGTAGATGTACCTAATGTTGTAGGTAAGCAAGTATCTGTAGCTAAAAATATTTTAGAAGATAAACATTTGCGCGTATCTACAAGTGAAGTTACAAACCCTGATGTACCAGCAGGTCAAGTTATTTCTCAGACTCCAGGGGCTGGGGAAAAGGTTAAAGAACAACGTACAATACACCTTGTCGTTTCTAAAGGTGTTGGTGATATTACTGTGCCAGACTTATCCGGTTTAACTGTAGAACAAGCACGACAACGCCTCAAAGATGTTGGTTTAGTTGTGGGTAAAGTAACTCAACAATCTGTTGATAATAAACCTGATGGCGTTATTATTGCTCAAAGTCCATCTGGTGATTCTAAAGTTTCTAAAGGCACTACAATTGATCTCGTTGTAAATAAAGCAAAAGCTAAAAAGATTCAAATGCCAAACGTTATTGGTATGACCTTAAAAGATGCGCGAGATACATTGAGCAATGCTCATCTCGGCGTTAATCAAGTAGCTGGTTCAGTAGAAGAAAAATCTATCGTAACAGAGCAAAGCATTAAAGCTGGTGATGAAATTGATGAAGGCGCTACAGTAAACTTAACGACTGAATATAAAGATGATAAAAAGAAATCTGATAAAAAGTCGGATAGCAGCAGTAATAAGACGACTGGTACCGTAGATATCACAGTCCCAGCAGGGTCTAAAAATCAAGAACTTAAAATTGTCGTAAAAGATGATGAAGGTTCTGCTGTTATTTATGATGATACAAATAAACCTGGTGATCGTATCGTTAAAAAAGTGTCTGGTGTAGGCAATGTACGTATTGAGGTTTATCTCAATGGTGCATTAGTACAAGAAACAGCATTATAAGGGGAATTATGATTACAGGCATTGTTGTCAAAAATATGAATGGTTACTTTTATGTACAAGACGATAGCGGTACTGTTCATGAATGTAAAGTTCGAGGCAGATTGAAGAAAGGTCGCTACAGTTTACTTGTTGGTGACCGTGTTACGATTTCAGAGGATGGATTCGTTGAGTCCATCCATGATCGTCATAATGCTATGGTAAGACCTGCGGTAGCTAATATAGATCAAGTTGTATTGGTTGTAGCTGCCCATGAGCCAGATATTAATGAGTTATTACTCAATAAAATGCTGGTTATGATTGAGCATGCAGATATTCCTATTGTATTATGTATCAACAAATGTGATTTGATGGATTCAGATACGGAAGAGATGGTAAAACTTTATCAATCTATCGGCTATGAAGTCTTGATGACATCAACATATAATATGACTGGTATTGATGACTTACGTCATGTCTTAGAACACAAGGTAACTGCTTTTGCAGGTCCTTCCGGGGTTGGTAAAAGTAGTTTATTAAATGCAGTGGACCCTAAGTTTGCATTCCAAACGGGAGAGGTTAGTGACAAAATTAAGCGTGGTAAACATACTACTCGTCATGCTTCCTTGTATAGTTTGAATTCAAATTCCTTTATCATGGATACACCAGGCTTTAGCGCCATTGAGTTCAATGATGTTTCCTTAGAACGGTTACCTACGTTATTCCCTGAATTTAGTGATTATGTTGATACATGTAAATTTAATCCTTGTTATCATGAACATGAACCTATTTGTGGCATAAAAGATGCTTTAGAGGCTGGCCATATTCATCAAGGACGATATGATGCATATATGTCTATACGTAATGACATAGAAAGTCAACGAAAGAGGTTTTAAAATGATTAAAATTGCACCATCTATGCTCTCTGCAAATTTTGCAACATTAAGTGAAGAAATAAAATCCATTGAATTAGCAGGAGCGGACTTATTGCATATTGATATTATGGATGGTCATTTTGTACCAAACTTAACTTTTGGTGCACCTATAGTAAAAGCAATCCGTCCTTATACACAACTACCATTTGATGTTCATTTAATGGTTACTAATCCTGGTGATTACGTAGAAGAGTTTGCAAAGATTGGTGTAGAGTATTTTACATTCCATCAAGAAACAGTGCCTCATATGCATCGATTGATTCAACATATCAAACAATGTGGTATGAAAGCAGGGGTATCACTTAATCCAGGTACACCAGTATCTTTATTGGAGGATGTAGCAGCTGATCTTGATATGATTTTAATTATGTCCGTAAATCCTGGCTTTGGTGGTCAATCCTTTATTCCAAACGCTATTAAAAAAGTTAAACAAGCTAAAATGCTATTGGAAGAAGTGGACAACACAACTGCAGTTATTGAAGTAGATGGTGGTATTAATGATATTACTTGTGTACCTATTAAACGAGCAGGTGCTACAATTTTAGTTGCTGGTTCCGCTGTGTTTGGCGCTGATGATCGAGCAAATATGATTGAGGCCATTCGAAATAACTAGTTATTATAATAATTGTTATTTTGAGTTTACTATCTTAATAATATGAGTAGTATCTAAACAGTATTATGTTTTGAAATAATAGCTACTAGAAAAATAATTTTATAATCAAATAGAAGGAGTGAGGTTTTCTTAAATAAATGCTCACTCCTTGCTTGCTTTTAGAATAATTTTTTGGTAAAATTACTGGGTGTGAAAAATATGCACGTCGGTGGACTTCGGTACTGTGCCTAATTTTGGGTGACCCGAAGGATGAAGCGGCGGAGGTTAATTAACAGGAGGTGCCACAATGGCAGTAGTATCAATGAAACAATTATTAGAGGCTGGTGTACACTTTGGTCATCAGACTAGAAGATGGAACCCTAAAATGGCGAAATTCATCTTCACTGAACGCAATGGTATTTATATCATTGACTTGTCCAAAACAGTTAAAAAAGTAGAAGAAGCTTACAATTTCTTGCGTGAAGTTGCTTCCCAAGGCGAAGTAATCTTGTTCGTAGGTACTAAAAAACAAGCTCAAGAAGCTATTAAAGAAGAAGCTATCCGTGCTAACATGTTCTTCGTTAACGAACGTTGGTTGGGCGGTATGTTGACTAACTTCAAAACAATTGAAACTCGTATTAAACGTTTAAAACAATTGGAAGCTATGGCAGAAGATGGTACTTTCGAAGTATTGCCTAAAAAAGAAGTTATCGGTCTTCGTCATGAAATGGAAAAATTGGAAAAATATCTTGGCGGTATCAAAGATATGCCTAAAATGCCAGGTGCTCTTTTCGTAGTTGATCCTAAAAAAGAAAAAATCGCTATTGCAGAAGCTAAAAAATTGGGTATTCCAGTTGTTGCAACAGTTGACACTAACTGCGATCCTGATGAAGTAGAATTCCCAATCCCAGCAAATGATGACGCTATCCGCGCTGTAAAATTGTTGGCTGGTAAAATGGCAGACGCTGTTCTTGAAGGTCGTCAAGGCGAATCTTTAGACGGTGCTGAAGCTGCAGAATAATTCTGTTAAGCTACTTAATCATTTCTGATTAGCATTTGAAAGATAAATCTATAACATATATAATTAGGGTAAGGACTATATCCTTACCTTAATTAGTACTAGGAGGAACAAAATAATGGCAATTACTGCTGCTTTGGTAAAAGAATTGCGCGACATGACTGGCGCAGGTATGATGGACGCTAAAAAAGCATTGGTTGAAACTGACGGTAATATCGAAAAAGCGGTTGACCTTCTTCGTGAAAAAGGTTTGGCTGCTGCAGCTAAAAAAGCTGGTC
Source organism: uncultured Veillonella sp. (assembly GCA_900549845.1). Classification (GTDB taxonomy): domain Bacteria; phylum Bacillota; class Negativicutes; order Veillonellales; family Veillonellaceae; genus Veillonella. Next base: position 9,855 of record URPT01000012.1, read on the forward strand.
GTATCGCAGCTGAAGGTGTAGTACAATCTTACATCCACGCTGGTGGCCGTATCGGTGTATTGGTAGAAGTTAACTGCGAAACTGACTTCGTTGCTAAAACTGATGATTTCCAAAACTTGGCACGCGATATCGCTATGCAAATCGCAGCTGTAAACCCTACATACTTGAACCGTGAAGAAGTTCCTGCTGAAGTAATCGAACACGAAAAACAAGTATTGTTGGAACAAGCTAAAGTAGAAGCTGAAGAAGACGTTAAAGCTGGCCGTAAACCAAAACCTGAAGCTGTTTTGGAAAAAATGGTTGCTGGTCGTATTGAAAAATTCTATAAAGAAAACTGCCTATTAGAACAAGTATTCATTAAAGATGGCGACAAAACTGTTACAGACATCATTAATGAAAATATTGCAAAAATCGGTGAAAACATCAACGTACGTCGTTTTGTTCGCTACGGTTTGGGCGAAGGCATTGAAAAACGCCAAGATGACTTCGTAGCTGAAGTAATGGCATCTGTTGGTAAATAATTAAGAAATAATAAGAGAACACCGTACAGTGTTCTCTTATTTTGCAATAGAGGAGTAAACACATGGCAAAGAGAAACTTTAGACGTATTGTTTTGAAGTTGAGTGGTGAAGCATTAGCGGGTGAACAAGGTTTTGGTATTAACCCTGATGTTGTTGAAGAATTTGCAAAAGAAATTGCTGCTTTAGCAAAATCCACTGATTTAGAAATCGCAATTGTTGTTGGTGGCGGTAACTTGTGGAGAGGGTTAGCTGGTAGTAACCAAGGTATGGATCGTGCTACAGCTGACTATATGGGTATGCTAGCAACAGTAATGAACTCCTTAGCATTGCAAGATGCATTAGAACAAGCAGGCGTAGACACTCGTGTTCAAACTGCTATCGAAATGCAAGAAATTGCAGAACCTTATATTCGTCGTCGTGCAATTCGTCACTTAGAGAAAAAACGTATCGTTATCTTCGGTGCAGGTCTTGGTAAACCATACTTCTCTACAGACACAACAGCTGCATTGCGCGCTGCTGAAATTGAAGCAGATGCAATTTTGATGGCGAAGAAGTTTGCTGACGGTGTATATGATTCTGATCCTAAAACGAATCCTAATGCCGTTAAATTTGATGAATTAACATATAATGATATCATCACAAAAGAATTAAAGGTTATGGATGCAACATCCACAACTTTATGTAAAGATAATAATATCCCTATTATTGTATTTAGCATGGACATTCCTGGTAACATTACAAAAGCCGCTAAAGGTGAAGAGATTGGTACCATAGTTCGAGGAGAATAATTCAAATGGAAATTAAAGAATTGTTGCAACAAGCAGAAGAACGCATGAATAAGTCTATTGAGGCTTTAAAACATGAATTTGCATCTATTCGTACAGGCCGTGCTAGTGTAGCATTGCTTGACAAAGTAATGGTTGACTATTATGGTAGCCCATCTCCAATTAACCAAGTTGCAAATATCTCCGTGCCTGAGCCGCGTATGATTGTTATTGCACCTTGGGATAAAACTATGATTGGTGCTATTGAAAAAGCAATCTTACAATCTGATCTTGGTTTAAATCCAGGTAATGATGGTGCTCAAATCCGATTGACTATTCCTCAATTGACTGAGGAACGTCGTAAAGAAATCGTTAAAGTTGTTCATAAAAAAGCTGAAGATGCTAAAGTTGCAGTACGAAATATTCGTCGTGATGTAAATGATGCATTGAAAAAAGAAGAGAAAGCTAAAACAATTACTGAAGATGATGCTAAAGACGGTTTAGATCAAATTCAAAAACTTACAGATGCTAAAATTAAGCAGATTGATGAGTTAAAAGCAGTAAAAGAAAAGGATGTATTAGAAGTATAATGTTAGATTCTAATAGCCTTATTGGAATGCCATGGCAGCTTGCAAAGTCTCGTTTGCAGGCTGCCCATATTCCTTTTAAGGTAATGATTGGGGGATCCTTTAATCGCTTTTTTGATATTGCTGATAAAGGATTTTATGTAGCACGTATTACCAAGGTTGATGAGTGTTTACATATACTAGTGTATAGACCAATGATTGCCAGCGACTTCGGAAATTCTATCGAGGTAGACTATGCTAAAGAAATTATTTAACCGTAAACCATCTGATACGCCTGTTATTGATAGTAATGTGATACCAAAACATGTTGCTATTATTATGGATGGCAATGGTCGTTGGGCAAAACGAAGAGGCATGCCACGATCAATGGGACACCGCGCAGGGGCCGACGTATTAAAGCAGATTGTTATTGCTGCAGATGAGATTGGAATTAGAGCTCTTACGGTATATGGCTTCTCCACAGAGAACTGGAAGCGTCCTGAACAGGAAGTTTCTTTACTTATGGCTCTCATAAAAGAATACTTAAATAATAATGTTAAGTATATGCATGAACATAATGTGCGTATTCGCTTTATTGGATATATCGGTGCTCTTTCAGATGAGCTTCAAAAGATTATTCGCGATGCCGAATTATTAACTCAGAATAATACAGGCCTTACCTTACAGTTAGCAATAAACTATGGGGGGCGTGATGAAATAGTAAGAACTATCCGCGATATTACAAATTCTGTTGTGGATGGAACTATTACTACAGACGAGATTACAGAAGACTATGTTAGTTCCCAACTTTTCACTAAAGAGTTTAGCGATGTAGACTTGTTAATTCGTCCAAGTAGTGATTTTAGAATTAGTAACTTTTTATTGTGGCAGCTAGCTTACGCTGAATTCTGGTTTACTGATTTACATTGGCCAGATTTCACTAAGGAAACATTATTAGAGGCTGTTGCAGCATATCAAAAACGAGAACGCCGGTTTGGTGGCTTACGTGATGAGGAATAAAAAATGTTAAAAACACGTGTTATAACCGCTGTTATAGGTTTTATTATTGCCTTAGGGGCCATTACATTAGGCGGACCTGTATATGATATTCTTATTACATTATTAGCTCTATTGGGTTGGCGTGAGTTTGTTTTACTAGGTAAAGCTAAACATGTGCGTATGTCCATTTTATGGGGCTATATTAGTATTTTATTATTGATGATTGCCTTTGCATGTCATCAGTATATTCTAGCAATAGCTATATTAGTATTGAGTTTATCAGCCAATTATATGTTATGTACATTTGGTGAAAACAAATACTCTTTAGCTAGTGTTTCATTTAGTGTATTTGGCTTATTATATGTTGGTATTGGCATGATTTCTTTGCTCATGATTCGTCATGACTCTATATACATGTCTCTATCAATGCCATTTGAATTATATAATTGGGGAACAATTACTCTTTGGTTAGTGTTGTTTACAACGTGGGCTAGTGATACTTTTGCTTATTTTGCTGGTCGTGCCTTTGGTAAACGTAAAATTGTTCCATCCATTAGTCCCAATAAAACACTAGAAGGTTTTATTGGTGGCTTTATCGGCTGTATTATTACAGGCGCTGTATTTTCGTATATCGTAGGCATTCCATGGTGGATGGGCATTCATGTTGGTATGATTAGCGGTATACTTGCACCATTAGGTGATTTATTTGAATCAAAGATTAAACGATTATGTAATGTGAAAGATTCTGGTACTTTACTACCAGGTCATGGTGGTGTATTGGATCGTTTTGATAGTTTATTATTTGCGGCTCCTATTACATTGATATACATATTACTCTTTTCGTACTAATCTAATAGAGGTAAGCTTATGAAATACCTAAGTATTATTGGCAGTACTGGCTCAATCGGTACACAGACACTAGATGTAGTGTCTCAACATCCAGATCAATTCAAGGTGGTTGCCTTAGTGGCACATCATAATATTGACCTCTTAGAACAACAAATTAAAGAATATCAGCCATTAGTAGCTGGATTAGTTGATGAAAATGCTTTTAAAGAGCTACAAGGCCGCTATATAGGTCATACAAAACTTGTAGGTGGCAAGGAAGCGCTCATTGCGGCAGCAACAATTCAAGAAGCTACTATGGTTGTAACTGCTATTGTAGGTGCTGCTGGTATTGAACCTACTGTGGAGGCCATCAAAAAAGGTAAGACCATTGGTCTTGCTAATAAAGAAACATTAGTGGCCGGTGGCCCATTGATTACATCCTTAGCGAAAGAGTATGGCGTACAAATTTTACCTATTGATAGTGAGCACAGTGCTATTTTCCAATGCTTAGAAGGACAAGATCGCGATAATGTTGATTCTTTAATCGTTACAGCTTCTGGTGGTCCTTTACGGACTTGGGATTCCAACAAGATTCAAACTGCCACAGCTGCAGATTGCTTGCGACATCCAACTTGGAATATGGGCAATAAGATTACTATCGACTCTGCATCTCTATTTAACAAGGGCTTAGAGGTAATCGAAGCTCATTGGCTATTTGGTTTTGATTTTGATCATATTGATGTTGTGGTACATCCTCAAAGTATCGTTCATTCTATGATACGTATGAAAGATGGGGCTATATTAGCTCAAATGGGGAATCCAGACATGCGCGAGCCTATTCAATATGCTTTAACATATCCAAAACGTGAAGTTTTAAGTATGAATCATCTTGATTTTACTAAAGCCTTACAATTGGAGTTTTTGCCGCCACGATATGATGATTTTCCTGCTCTTCGTCTTGCTTATGAAGTAGGACGAGCAAGTGGCTTTAAACCAGCCGTATTTAATGCTGCAAATGAAACAGCAGTTTATGCATTTTTAGATGATAAAATCGCCTTTGGTGATATTTACAAAGTCGTTACATCAGTTCTAGAATCTATGGGATCTGAAGATGACTTTACGTTAGACAATTTATTAGCTATCGATAGATGGGCTCGTGAAAAGGCTACATCATTGATGGTATAGGAGTATATATGACAACGGCATTAGCCACAATATTTGTATTTGGTTTAATCGTGTTTATTCATGAGTTAGGCCATTTTATTACAGCAAAAATGTCGGGTATGCAAGTAGACGAATTCGCCATAGGTTTTGGACCTGCCATATTTAAAGTTCAAAAAGGGGAAACCTTATATTCTATTCGTATTATTCCTCTTGGTGGTTTTAATCGTATTGCTGGCATGAGTCCTGACGAGCCGTTAAATGAACGGTCATTTTATACTAAACCTGCATGGAAGAAATTTATTGTTATTTCTGCAGGGGCAGTATTCAATTTTTTATTGGCCATTGTTTTATTCTTTGGCCTCAATGCAACAGTAGGTAATCTTACCTATACAAATGATCCTGTTATTGGTAATATCATCCCTGGTAGTGCCGCTGAACAAGCTCATTTACAATCAAATGATAGAATTCTTACTATTGATGGTAAAAAGATTTCAACGTGGGATGAAATCCGTCCTAGCTTACAAGGTACTGCCAACCATGGTGTTACCGTTGTGGTAGATCGAGACGGAGAAACTGTAGAAACTACAGTGATTCCAAAAATGGAACAAGATAGTCCTAAAATTGGTATTTATCCTAGTTTTACACGAGAAAGTTATAGCATAGGCGAGTCTTTGAGTCTAGCTGTTACTCGTACTGGTCAAACAATTGTTGCTATGTTAAGTGGTTTGTATGATATGATTCGCGGCACACAAGCTGCAGAATTATCCGGCCCAGTAGGTATTTCACAAATGGCTGGCACTATTGCACAATCTGGCTTTGCACCACTTTTGAGCTTTGCTGCATTTTTAAGTATTAACTTAGGGGTTATCAATCTTTTACCATTACCTGTATTAGATGGTGGTCATTTAATTATTATTTTGGCTGAAGCAATTACAGGTCGTAAATTACCTGCTAAGGCACTAATGTATATTCAAATGGTTGGTGTTGCTTTAATGGTAGCATTATTCTTATATGTAACGACTCAGGATATATTCCGATTACTATAAGATAGATGGGAGATTACAATGATTGTACGTAAACCAACAAATGGTATCTATGTAGGTACAGTTAAAATTGGTGATTATGCACCGGTAAGCATTCAATCTATGATTACTACAGATCCGGTTCATACGGAAAAGGCTATAGCTGAAATAAATCGTTTAGCTGAGGCTGGTTGTGAATTAGTACGTGTTGCAGTTCCTACTATGGCTTCTGCTAAAGCTTTAAAAGCAGTTCGTGCTGGTATTGATATTCCTTTAATTGCTGATATTCATTTCGACTATAAATTAGCGTTAGAAGCTATCGAGAATAATGTTGATGGATTGCGTATTAATCCAGGAAACATCGGCGGTGAGGATAAGGTATTGGCTGTTATTGAAAAAGCTAAACCTAAACAAATCCCGATTCGTATTGGCGTTAATGCAGGGTCTTTACCAAAGCATATCCTCGATGCACATGGAGGTCATCCTACAGCTGATGGCATGGTGGAAACTGCATTAGAACATGTGCGAATTCTTGAGAAGCTCGACTACCGTCAAATGAAATTATCTATTAAAGCAACGGAAGTTCCTTTAATGGTAGAAGCCTATCGTAAGTTATCCGATAAGATTCCTTATCCATTACATTTAGGTGTTACTGAAGCTGGTACGATAAAACAAGGTACCATTAAGTCTGCTATGGGAATTGGTGCTTTATTATTAGACGGTATCGGTGATACATTACGGGTATCCTTAACAGGTGATCCCATACATGAAATTGAAGTAGGTCGAAGTATTTTGAGTAATTTAGGATTACGAAACTTTGGAGCTACAATGATTTCTTGTCCTACCTGCGGTCGATGCCAAGTGAATTTATTTGATATGGCAGGGATTGTAGAGGAACGATTAGCATCCATTAAAGCACCTATTAAAGTAGCTGTTATGGGTTGTGTCGTAAATGGGCCTGGTGAGGCTCGTGAGGCTGATTTCGGCATTGCTGGTGGTAATGGACAAGGTATTGTCTTCCGTAAAGGGGAAGTTATCAAGACTGTGCCAGAAGCTGAATTAGTAGATACATTATTTAGAGAAATTGATCAATATTTAGAAAACTTAGATGAGGAGTCTTTATGTTAGCCACTAAATTATATGCACCTACATTGCGTGAGGTTCCATCTGACGCTGATGTAGTTAGCCAACAGCTTATGCTTCGCGCTGGTTTTATGCGCAAAACTGCAAATGGTTTATATAGCTTTTTACCATTAGGTTGGAGAAGTATCAAAAAAATCGAAGCTATTGTACGTGAAGAAATGGATCGTGCTAGTGCTCAAGAAATTATGATGCCTATCTTACAACCTGCTGAAATTTGGAAAGAATCTGGCCGTTGGAATGCATATGGCGCTGAAATGATGCGTATTAATGATCGTCATGATAATGAATTCTGTTTAGGACCAACTCATGAAGAGATGATTACTACACTTGTTAAAAATGAGATCAATTCATATCGTCAATTACCAGTAAATTTATATCAAATTCAAAGTAAATTCCGTGATGAACGTCGTCCACGTTATGGTTTAATGCGCAGTCGCGAATTCATTATGAAAGATGCATACTCTTTTGATGTAGATGAAGCTGGTTTAGATGAATCTTATAAATCTATGTATGATGCATACACACGTATTTTTACGCGTTGTGGTCTTACATTCCGTCCTGTAGAAGCTGATAGCGGTGCCATTGGTGGTAGTGGTACACATGAGTTCATGGCTATTGCTGAAGCAGGTGAAGCAGATATTGTGTACTGTACAAAATGTGACTATGCTGCCAATATTGAGATAGGTAAACCTGGTATTATGAAACAGGAAGAAGAAGCCCTTCAAGACTTATCTATTGTAGATACTCCTAATGCAAGTACTATTGAAGCTGTTGCGGAAATGTTAAACTTACCACTACATAAAACGATTAAAGCCGTAGTATTTTCTATTGATGGTAAAGTTGTATTAGCTATTGTTCGTGGTGACCATGAAGTAAATGAAGTAGCTGTACAACATGCTGTGCTTGGTTCTGTAGAGCCAGAAATGGCTACGCCAGAGGAATTAGAAAAAGTAGGTTTAACAGCTGGCTTTATTAGTCCTGTTGGGTTAAAACAAACAGAAGAGTTTGCTATTGTCGTGGATGAATCTGTTATGGAAACGTACAATGTTTGTGGTGGTGCAAACAAGAAAGATGCACACTATATTAACATTAACCCTAAACGTGACTTTGATGTAGAAGATATCATTGTTGCACCAATTCGTTTGATTACAGCTGACGATGTTTGTCCAACTTGTGGTGGTGCATTAGAACATGCTAAAGGTATTGAAGTAGGTCAAGTATTTAAGTTGGGTACAAAATACTCTGAAGCTTTACAAGCTACATTCTTAGATCAAAATGGTCGTCCTAATCCTATGATTATGGGTTGTTATGGTATTGGTGTATCTCGTACATTAGCTGCAGCTATTGAGCAGTACCACGATGAAAATGGTATTATTTGGCCACGTTCTATTGCTCCATTTGAAGCCGTTATTGTACCTATTAATGCAAAAGATGAAGCTTTGATGTCTACAAGTCAAACAATTTATACTGCATTACAAAATGCAGGTGTAGATGTGTTACTTGATGATCGTAAGGATCGAGCTGGTGTAAAATTCAAAGATGCTGATTTAATTGGCTATCCACTTCGTATTACAGTAAGTAAAAATACGCTTGAAAATAATGAAGTAGAAATTCAAATCCGTAAGTCTGGTGAATCGATTACATGTGCAATCGATTCTGTAGCGACTAAGGTTACTGAATTACTTCAAGATTTATAATTAAATTGCGATTCTAGTGAATGTTCATTAGGGTCGCAATTTTTCTATCTCATCTTGAATAAATTAGCTAAATCAGTCATAATTAAAAGATAGGATAATTGTAATGGGAGGTGCTCTATGCTTGTTGATTTTCACATGCATTCTATCTATTCTGATGGTGTTAAAAGTCCAGAAGAATTATTACGTCATGCCTTAGAATGTAAACTATCTATGATGGCGTTAACTGATCATGACGAAATTGATGGCATAAAAGCATTGCGTGCCGCCCAAAAGCAATTAGATCCGGCGGAAACTATTAAAATTATTAATGGTTGTGAATTTAGTGCTGACTATAAAGATAAATCTATTCATATTCTGGGATATCGTTTTGATGAAACAAATCAAGAATTAAAAGACTTTATTCAATATTTTAAAGCAAAACGAGAAGAACGGATTGATGAGATTATTAAGCGTTGTAATAATGCTGGATATTTAATATCAAAAGATGACCTACTCAAAAAATTCCCTAAGACGCAAGCTTATGGGCGTCCACATATTGGACAGTTATTAATTGATGGTGGTTATGCTAAGGATATTAATGAGGTATTCAAAGGTATTCTTCGAAAAGATAGTCCATGCTATGTACCTAAGGTAAAGGTTGACGTTCCGCATATTATCGATATTATTCACAAAGCTGGTGGCCTTGCCGTTATGGCTCATCCTAAATTGGTAACTAGTGATGAATATGTAGTAGAAATGTTAGCCTATGATTTTGATGGTATGGAGGTTTACCATACTAAACATAATGATGAGGATGTAAAACGATATAAAGCATTAGCTAAAAAACATAACTTGTTTATTACAGGTGGTTCTGATTATCATGGTATTCCAGGAAAAGCGCCAGATCAATTTGGCGATTACTTGGTATCCGCTGAGAATGTATCAGAATTTATTAGTTTGTTATAAATAATGAGGTTGACTATGGAAGTCGTTGCATTTGTAGGTAGTAGTGGCACTGGTAAAAGCCATCGTGCACTCGTAGTTGCTCATGAAAATAATATTGAATGTATCATCGATGATGGCATTTTAATTCATGATAATAAGATTGTAGCCGGCTTTTCTGCAAAGAAGGAATCTAGCCGATTAAAAGCTGTTCGTCGTGCTATTTTCCAAGATGAAGTACAAGTAAAATCAGTGCGTGAACAATTAGATAAAATCAATCCTAATAAGCTTATGATTATTGGTACATCCGATAATATGGTAAAGAAAATTACGAAAGCATTAGGCTTGCAAGATCCAGATCGATATATTCGCATTGAAGATGTAGCTACACCTAAAGAAATTGAAAAAGCACAACATGCTCGTCTTAAAGAAGGTAAACATATTATTCCAGTTCCAACAATGGAATTGAAACCTCACTTTAGAGGGTATTTGATTGATCCAATTAAAACCATGTGGCGTCGTCGTACATTGAAAAAACAAGATCAAGATACATTGGGGCAAATTGGTTCAGAAGGATTTGAACGTTCTGTGGTTCGTCCAGCTTTCAGTTATTATGGACGTCTTACCTTTGATGATGATGTAATTATCAAATTGATTCGCAATGGCTTAAAAAAAGTTGTCGGTGTTGATGAATCAAGTGTTATTTCTTTCAAAAAAAGTGACAAAGGCCAAAATGGTTTAGTTGTAGATATGGCTGTTGTTATTGAACATGGTTATCCTGTGAAAGCATTGATGCAACAGGTACAAAAGTCTGTTCGAAATGAAATTG
>URPT01000013.1 GCA_900549845.1 uncultured Veillonella sp.
CCCTTGAGCACGCAAAACACTTCCAAAATCCTCTGATTTGAGAATCCGAGCTGATTTCGGAAATTTATTTGCGCCAGGCCCGGGCGTCATTTTGCTCACCCTACGGCTGCGTCAATAGAGCAGCTTAGAGAGCAAGCACGTGACGGCCCTTGCGACGGCGACGGGCCAGAACTGCACGACCGCCCTTGGTACGGGAGCGGACGAGGAAACCGTGCGTGCGAGCACGCTTGGTCTTGGAAGGTTGGTAAGTACGCTTGGTTGCCATGATTGTTTCCCAGCTGTAGTTATCGAATGAGTTAAATCAGCGGCGATGCCGACTTTGGCGACGATTGTTCACAACCGTCCGCGGCAACCCCGAGTTAATTTTTATCGGACCTAAGGCTCAAGAAGGGTGAGCACTACGGACATCCGTTGTCAAAGCTCGGCAATTTTGTCGGCGCAAAAAAGCCTCCTCCATACCGAGGTCTTCGAAAAGCCTGATATTAAACCTTATTTTTGCCCCTTCTGTCAAATTTAAAACGCAAATCCGAACAATTCGGGAACCGTTCAAAAAATTTTTTTGCACAGGATTTTGTGTTTTCTTCATTTTGGGATTCAACGAGTCGTGCAAAGTTCCGATTCTTCCGACAACCGTCCTTCAACCGAAAAAACCGAAGATCGTCTGCAACAGCTAAAATGTTCGCCCCAACCGACACTCCCCACATTGATTTCAAATCGAAGTTTCCGCCTGTTGCTGTAGCTTCGCTGGAGTGTTTTTTTATTTTTTTCAAGCCCTATGAGTGATTTTTGGACTGCTTGTTTAGAGCAAATTAAGAACGACACCCCCCGCGATGTGTTCCAGACCTGGTTTGCAGATCTGACTGCGGATGTCGAACTTGAAGCCGGCTCCATTACGATTTTGGCCCCTTCGAGCGCCAAACTTCGTACCGTGCGCGACTCTTACGGCACCACCATCACTCAGTATGTAAATCGCCTGGCCGGCAAAGAAATGGACATCGTCTGGGCTGTCGCTCAGAGCAAACCGCAACGCCCTTTCGTAGAACATATCGAAGAAGTTAAACCCGACATTGCCGCCACTGGTCTGTTGCCCAACCTCACTTTTGAGAATCTAGTGGAAGGTCAGGCCAACCAGATGGCTTTTGCCTCGGCGTTACAGGTGGCTTCGAGCACGCACTCCGTGTACAACCCGCTTTTCATTTATGGTGGCGTAGGTCTAGGTAAAACGCACTTAATGCACGCCATCGGCAATGCCATCAAGGAAAATCATCCACACATGAAGGTTATGTCCATTACGAGCGAAAACTTTATGAACATTTTCGTCGAAACATTGCAGCGTAACCAAGGTAAATTATTCCGCAATACGTTCCGCAATATCGACGTGCTCATGATTGATGATATTCAGTTCCTTGAAAGTCGTGAAAGTACGAAAACCGAGCTATTTAATACGTTCAATGAGTTATTAAATAACAACAAGCAAATCGTACTTACTTCTGATACGATGCCAAACGATATGGAGCAATTCGAAGACCGTCTTCGTTCTCGTTTCCAAGCAGGCTACATTGCAACAATGGAAAATCCAGATTTAGAAACGCGTATCGCTATCTTTAGATCCTTACTCGAAAGAGAATATAAGAAAAACCGCGTTATCCGCATCGATAACGACTCTATCAACTACGTGGCGTTACAATTCAGCGAAAACGTCCGTGTATTGCAAGGTGCTTTCACCAAATTAATCGGTACCGCATCCATCGATCAACGTCTTGAATCTATCGACCTAGAATACACTAAACAAGCCTTGGCTGGCCTCGTTCACACAGAAGAGGTTAACATGGTGACTATTGAAAGTATTCAGAATTTTGTAAGTTCTTATTTCAATATTAAAAAGCAAGACTTGCTCGGTAAGAAGCGTAAAGCACAGTTCGCGTTCCCACGCCAAGTGGCCATGTATCTATGCCGCGATATGATCAATGAAAGTTATCCGCAAATCGCAGCTGCATTCTCTCGTGACCATACGACAATTCTCCATGCGTACGATAAAATCACGAAGGAAATTGAACGAAACGAAGAAACTAAGAACATGATTTCTGAAATTAAACAGAAATTAACAACCTGTGGATAACTCTGTGGATATATTGTGCGTAACTTTGTGGATATCCTAAAAAACGTACTCCGCTGTGAGTATGTGGATAAGTGGTTACAAACTATCAACATAGTTATACACAACCGAGAAATCGCACAGTTAGTAGCGCCAATTCACTTTTACACATATGAACAGGCCCCTACTATTACTACTACTAAAACTAACAAACAATCAAAAAACCAGTAGAAACAGATCTATCGTAGAATATCTATAGAGCATCTACGATAGCAAACATAGAATATTACAAACAAGAGAAGTAGTTATTAGTGCTTCTACACTATATGTAAATCGTAAATACAAACAAATAGAAAATATAATGTGAAGCAAAGTAATAATCTACAAATAAAAATAATAAATTATTAGTAATCAATATATACATCTTAAAGGAGTTATAAATGCATATTACATTCCCAAAAGCAAATCTCCAAAAAGCAATCAACGTATTGCAAAAGGTATCTCAAAATAAAACAAGTTCAAACTTACCAGGCGCTATCTACATGACAACAAAAAATGGTCAAGTAGAATTACAAGGTAACGACTTTGAACTTGGTATTCGTTTAACCATCGACGGCGACATCAAAGAACCTGGCACATTAGTAGTAGGTTCCCGCTACTTCCAAGAATTAATTCGCAAATTACCTAGCGATACAATCGAACTTTACAAACCAGAGGACGGAAATTCTTTAACAATCACATCCGGCTCTTCCGAATTCAACCTCGTAACATTGCATCCAGATGATTTCTCTTTGGTTGAACAAATTCACGACCAAGATCATGTAAACATTGATAGCTTTGCTATGAAAGAACTCATCGATTTAACAAACTACGCAGCTGCAACAGACGAAGATCGTCCTGTATTTACTGGTGCTCTTCTTGAAATTAAAGAAAACGAAGTAACAATGGTTGCTACTGATACACACCGCATGGCTGTTAAGAAAATTACCATTGATGAACCAGCAACTACACCAATGCGGGCTATCATTCCTACAAAAACTTTGGCTGAAGTATCTCGTTTGTTACCAACAGATAATCCAGCCATGATCAACATCATTTGGAATCGTACACAAATCGTATTCAACTTTGAATCGATTTACATTATTTCTCGTTTAATTGAAGGCACATATCCTGAATATGAAAAGGTTATTCCTTCCCAATTCGACTCTAGCGCTGTTATTGACCGCCGCGAATTCGCTGGTGCTGTTGACCGCGTATCCTTATTAGCTAAAGACATCAGCTATAACGTAATTCGTTATGATTGGGCTGAAAGTAATGTAACATTGTCTACTCAAAATACTGAAATCGGTATGGCAAAAGAAGACGTAGCTGTTGAATTTAAAGGTACACCTTTCACAATCTCCTTTAACGGCCGCTACATCTCTGACATCTTGCGCCACAGCACAGGCGACAACATCCACTTGTTCTTAAAACAAAACGGTCCAGTTGTCATTCGCCAAGACAATAATCCGAACTATACATACGTAGTAACACCAGTTCGTACGAATGCTTGATCTTAAATACGATTGTTTTTTTTTAGAACAATATTATTACGTTGTATATTTTATTGTATTAATATACATATCTTTATTAGGTAATGATGATTAAAAGTCATCGTTACCTAATTCCAATATAGTTATAATTTGTCCACTATAGGAGGACGTTATGAAAGAGCAACAGCAGGTACCCATTCATACGGAGTACATTCAAATTGATCAGTTGTTGAAGTTAGAAGGAATCATCGAAACAGGTGGTCAAATTAAATCCTTTATCGATGAAGGTATTCTTACTTTGAATGGTCAGGTTGTCACAGAAAAGCGCAAGAAATGCCGCGTTGGCGATGTGATTTCTTGCGAAGGTCTCGATGTAGATCTCGTGATTACTCAAGAGGAGGCATAATCGGTGAGAATTGACTCACTGCAATTATTCCAGTTTCGTAATTACAAGGATGTAACGATTCAATTCAATCCTGAGATTATCGTTTTGCACGGCACTAATGGGGCTGGTAAGACGAATATCCTCGAATCTATCTATGTGGGTACCATTGGTAAAAGTCATCGGACCAACGATACGTCAGATATGCTCATGTTCAATGCTGAGGAATCTGGCATTGTAGTAAAGTTCGAGAAAAAGGATACGCCACAAAAGGTAAATATTAAATTATTTCGCCAAGGTCCTAAGGATATTCGCTTAAACGATACTAAAATATCTCAAAAGGAACTGATTGGTACATTAAATACAGTTATATTCTGTCCTGAAGATTTACAACTCATCAAGGGTACGCCGTCTGGACGTAGACGTTTCCTCGATATGGAAATCTCTCAGACTAGCGCTACGTACTATCATCAGTTGATGCAGTATAATCGATTATTACAGCAGCGCAATGCCATACTTAAAGAATATAGAGGAAAGCAAAATATTCCTCTTGAAGAATGGGATTTGCAATTAGCCGATATGGCAAGCTTTATCGTAAAGAAACGATTAGAAAGCTTGAAGAAAATTAATCTTCTCATCGATTTGATGAATCGTAAATTGACGGGTGGTCTCGAGAATTTGACCATCGGTTATGAACAGCCTTACATGGACAACGGTTCATTAGAATATACAAAGGAAGGCTTTTACGAGCGCATTAAAGCAGCATTGCCACAGGATCGTCATAGGATGACCACCAGCGTAGGTCCTCACCGCGATGATTTACGATTCTTCTCTGATGCGATGGATTTAAAGAAATTTGGATCCCAAGGACAGCAACGAACTGCTGTATTGTCCTTAAAGTTGAGCGAGCTTGAGTTTATCAAGTCCGAGGTTGGGGAATATCCAGTTCTGTTATTGGATGATGTATTGAGCGAACTTGATGAGTCGAGACGAGCGAATTTATTGCAGTTTATTCATAAACGTATTCAAACATTTATTACTACTACAGATATTCACGATTTTAAAGATTTGAAATCTGTTCAATTTATTTCTTGTGAAGGGGGAAAGGTTCAGTATGGACAGCCTTGATCTTTGTTTACCAAAGGCCTTATCAAAACTGAATTTACTGGAACAATATAAATTAAATACCCTCGTTCACAAGTGGCGTGATGTAGTGGGCGATGTCATTGCAGATCATACGAAAATTGTATCTATTAAGCCTCCAGACATGGTTATCAGTGCAGATAACTCCATGTGGATGCAGGAATTACAGATGCAAAAACGACGCATCATCGAATCTATTAACAAGTATTACCATCAAGAGGTCATCAAAGATATTCGCTTCATTATGAAACGTCAGAGCTATGTGAAAGCTAATACTGATACATCTATTTCACTGCCTGATGAACAGATGATTACAAAACGGATTAATTTCGCAGACATCGTGCTTTCAAAAGAAGACGTAGAAGCCATCGATAAGTCGTTAGAACAGACGGATAACGAAGAATTACGAGCTGCTTTCAGAAAAGTACAAATAACGGCTCGAAAGCGGGAAATCTATTTAGAACAGCATGGTTATCATCGTTGTGGTCGATGTGGCATGCATATGGAATCTAAACGGGACATCTGTCCTACTTGCGAATATGAATTGCATCGAAAACATATTAAGGACATTAAGTCTGTCATTCGAAAATATCCGTACTTTAAATACAGCGACTGTCAGCAATTCATACAATGTACCTTCCCAGACTTTGCAGAAGCGATGCGGGAATCCATATACTTTTACCTAGATAAAATTTATAAAGGATCCATTAATCGCCGTCATATGTATATGGTGGCCATGCTCATCACCCATAAGAAACCTGATGAGCTAACGGATCAACACGTTATCAATTTGTGCAATAAATATCGGTCTAAGTTCCTGGCTGAAGAAGAACAGCGCAAAATTGATGCCCTTAATGGGACATTAGAAAAGTAGAGGGGGCATTCCTATGTACGTTCATATTGGGGATACCATTTCCGTGCCTATTGAATCCATCATTACCATGGTGCACGCCAAGGGCGGAAAGTCCCATAAAAGTCCTATTCATCACTATGAAACGCTAGAGTATATCGCCATGGTACCAGAGGAGCAAATCAAGACCTATGTGGTCACTGATGATTGCGTTTATGGATCTGGTATTAGCATTAAGACTTTAATGAGACGAATTGATGAGTTTTATAGTATAATAAAGAGATAAGATTTATTCTGTACATGTGTTGTACCAAATTTCAATCCAGTACAGTGTGATAGATTGTTAGGAGGAGTTTGTTTCATGCCTGAAGAAAATTATGGCGCTCAGAATATACAGGTTCTTGAGGGTCTTGACGCGGTACGTAAACGTCCTGGTATGTACATTGGTAGTACGTCCATTCGCGGTTTACATCACCTCGTTTATGAAGTAGTAGATAACTCTGTAGACGAAGCGCTCGCAGGTTACGCTACACATATCGAAGTATCCATTAATGAAGATAACAGCATCACTGTTGTCGATGATGGTCGTGGTATTCCTACAGGGATGCATGAATCCGGTATGTCTGCGGTAGAGTTAGTATTAACGAAATTGCATGCTGGCGGTAAATTCGGCGGTGGCGGCTACAAGGTATCTGGTGGTCTTCACGGCGTAGGTATTTCCGTAGTAAATGCGTTGAGTGAATGGACTAAGGTTCAAGTAGCTCAAAACGGTATTATTCAAGAGATTACATTCGCTCGTGGTCATAAGACTTCCGAGTTACATGAAATCGGCAAGGCAGAAGGTACTGGTACTACAGTTATCTTCAAGCCAGATGCTGAAATCTTTGAAACTACAGTATTCAACTTTGATACATTGAAAATTCGTTTACAAGAATTGGCATTCCTTAACAAAGGTCTTCGCATTACATTGAGCGATTTGCGCCAAGAGGAACCTCGTGTTGAAAGCTTCCACTACGAAGGTGGTTTGAGTTCTTTCATTGCCTTCTTGAACGAAAATAAAGAAGTAGTAAACCCAACTGTTATCGATATTGAAAATACAAAAGACGACGTAGTAGTAGATGTAGCGTTGCAATATAACGATAGCTACAGCGAAAACTTGTTGTCCTTCGTAAATAATATCAACACTGTTGACGGTGGTACTCACCTTTCTGGTTTCCGTGCTGCTTTAACTCGTACCCTCAATGATTATGGCCGTAAATCTGGCTTGATCAAGGAAAATGAGTCCAACCTTTCCGGTGAAGACGTACGTGAAGGTTTGACAGCTGTTGTATCTGTAAAAGTATTGGAACCTCAATTTGAAGGCCAAACAAAAACTAAACTTGGCAATAGCGAAGTAAAAGGTATTACAGATGTTATCGTATCTGAAGGTCTTAGAACATTCTTCGAAGAACATCCGCAAGATGCGAAGAAAATCATCGAAAAAGCAACGATGGCAAGCCGTGCTCGTGAGGCAGCTCGTAAAGCTCGCGACTTAACTCGCCGTAAAAATGCTTTAGAGGTATCTAGCCTTCCTGGTAAATTGGCAGATTGCTCCGAAAAAGATACATCTATGACTGAAATTTATCTAGTCGAAGGTGACTCTGCGGGCGGTTCTGCAAAACAAGGTCGCGACCGTCGTTACCAAGCGATTTTGCCTTTACGTGGTAAGATCCTTAACGTAGAAAAGGCACGCCTTGATAAGATTTTAGCTAATAACGAAATTCGCTCCATGATTACTGCTTTTGGTACTGGTATTGGGGAAGAATTCGATATTACAAAATCCCGTTACAACAAGATTATTATTATGACCGATGCGGACGTTGACGGCGCTCATATCCGTACCTTGTTATTAACATTCTTCTACCGCTATATGAAACCATTGGTAGAGGAAGGTCATATCTACATTGCTCAACCACCGTTGTACCAAATCAAGAAGGGTAAATCCCACTGGTATGTATACTCTGATGCAGAGCTTACAGCTAAGCTTGATGAAGTAGGCCGTGATGGTATCACAATCCAACGTTACAAAGGTTTAGGTGAAATGAACCCTGAGCAATTATGGGAAACTACAATGAACCCTGAAAATCGTACGATTTTACAAGTTAGCTTAGAGGATTCCATCGAAGCTGATAAAATATTTACAGTTCTTATGGGCGATAAGGTAGAACCTCGTCGTAAATTTATTGAAGATAACGCAAAATACGTGCGTAATCTAGATTTATAAGAGGTGACCCATGGCTGAAAATCAAAATAACAATGTAGAGTTTACCTCTAATAAAGATCAACATTTAAAACGTTCCCTAAAAGCGCGTCATATGAACATGATTGCTTTAGGTGGCGCTATCGGTACTGGCTTATTCGTAGCTGGTGGTGAAGTGGTAAGTACAGCGGGCCCTGGTGGTGCGCTTGTAGCTTACGGTCTCATCGGTATTATGGTGTACTTCCTCATGACATCTCTTGGGGAAATGGCTACGTACTTGCCGATTCCAGGTTCCTTCGGGACCTATGCAAAACGCTATGTAGACCCTGCCTTTGGTTTTGCTTTAGGTTGGAACTATTGGTTTAACTGGGCTATTACATTGGCTGCTGAAGTATTAGCAGGGGCGCTGATCATGAAATATTGGTTCCCTGATGTGCCTGCCATCGTATGGTCTGCTCTGTTCTTGCTTGTTTTATTCGGCTTGAACTATTTGTCTACTCGTTCCTTTGGTGAAAGTGAATACGTATTCTCTAGCATCAAGGTTATTACTGTATTCGTATTCCTGTTCTGCGGCTTCATGCTCATCTTTGGCATTGGCGGTTCATCTCCAGGATTTGCGAACTGGACAGTAGGGGAAGCACCATTCGTAGGTGGCTGGGAATCTATTCTCGCTATCTTTATGGTAGCTGGTTTCTCCTTCCAAGGTACTGAGCTTATCGGCGTAGCTGCTGGTGAAGCAGAAGACCCTGAAAAGAACGTGCCAAAAGCGATTAATACAATCTTCTGGCGTATCTTATTATTCTATATCGGTGCTTTCATAGTTATCGGTTTCTTAATTCCGTACACTGATCCAAATCTTTTGAATTCTAGTGTAGAGAATGTATCTATTTCTCCATTCACACTTGTATTTGATCGTTTTGGTTTTGCCTTTG
Organism: uncultured Veillonella sp.; assembly: GCA_900549845.1. Taxonomy (GTDB): domain Bacteria; phylum Bacillota; class Negativicutes; order Veillonellales; family Veillonellaceae; genus Veillonella. The sequence continues at coordinate 9,174 of URPT01000013.1, forward strand.
CTGCTAGCTTCATAAATGCTATCATCTTAACGGCAGTACTCAGTGCTGGTAACTCTGGTCTATATTCTTCTACGCGTATGCTTTATGCACTTGCTAAAGAAGGTCAAGCACCAAAAATTTTTGCTAAGCTTAATAGCCGTGGCGTTCCAGTGCCAGCGTTAATCTTAACAACAGCAATCGGTTTATTTGCATTCCTTACAAGCTTCATCGGTGAAGGTACTGCATATACTTGGATTGTTAATATCTCCGGTCTTTGCGGCTTCATTGCATGGGTTGGTATCGCTGTTTCTCACTATCGTTTCCGCCGTGCCTTCATTGCACAAGGTAGAGATCTTAGTGAATTACCTTACAAAGCGTGGTTGTTCCCAATTGGTCCAATCTTGGCGTTCATTCTTTGCGTCATCATCATTGCTGGCCAAAACTACTCCGCTTTCACAGGCGATACAATCGACTGGTATGGTGTATCCGTTGCGTACATCGGCTTGCCAATCTTCTTCGCAGTATACTTAGGTTACAAATACATCAAGAAAACAAAACTTGTTCCATTGAAAGAGGTTAACCTAGACCGCGATTTTGATAAATAATAACATAATTAGACCTGTTCATTATGAAATAGTGAACAGGTCTTTTTTATATAATATGTAATTGTATTTCTGTGAAAGCCTTGTTATAATTAATCAAAATATATTGTAGTCAATTAGAGAGGATACAATTATGATTATTACTACAACTATGCATATTGAAAATAAACCTGTACAAGAGTACAAAGGTATTGTATTTGGTGAGGTCGTAGAAGGCCGTAACTTTGTGAAAGATTTCATGTCCGGTATTCGCGACATCGTTGGTGGTCGTAGTGGCAGCTATGAAGATTCTTTGATGAAAGCTCGCCAATCAGCCCTTGATGAAATGTCTCAACGGGCTTCTAAATTAGGTGCTAATGCTGTTATTGGCGTATCCTTTCAATACAGCACAGTAGGTGCAGAAAACGGTATGCTCATGGTTACATGCAATGGTACAGCCGTTGTAGTTTAATAGGTAATAAAAATCCCCCTAATAATAGTGTTAAAACTATATTAGGGGGATTTTTTTATTTTATCTTATACCATGTTGCGTACATAACTGGTAGTACGATGAGTGTTAGAACAGTTGCCACTAGTAGGCCACCACTAAAGGCGATAGCAAGTGGGCTCCAGAATACAGATCCCATGAGCGGAATCATGCCTAAAATCGCTGCGATTGCAGTGAGCATGATAGGTCGGAAACGAAGTGTAGCGGAGTTGATAATCGCTTCACGAGGTTCTTGACCTTCTGCTTTGTGGATTTCGATTTGGTCTAACAAGATAATGGAGTTACGGATGATCATACCCGAAAGGGCAATGATACCTAGAATAGCCATAAAGCCCAATGGCGTTCTCGTAATATTCAGAGCCAATACGACACCGATTAATCCGAGAGGAGCTGTTAGCAAGGCCATAAACATGAGGGCAATACGCTTTAATTGGAACATGAGGATTGTCATGATTACAAAGAGCATAATCGGCATTGGTGTTAACAGATTTTGTACAGCTGTTACACTCTTTTCTGCGGCCCCATCAAGTTCAATGGTATATCCTGTAGGCAAGGAATCGCGAATGTCTTGTAAGGATTTATACACCTCTTTTGTTTTCGCATTGCCTAAGACACCTGCATTTACATTAGCGTGAATGCTGATGGTTGGCATCATGTTGCGATGCCAGATGATACCATCCTCTTGAGTCATGGTGATGGTTGCAATTTGGCTAAGCGGTACGTAGGAACCATTGCCTGTTTGAATTGGTAAGGAGGATAGAGCACTTAAGTTGTGTTGTTCATTATCTCTTAAACGGAATGTAACAGGAATTGTTTGGTTACCTTCGTAGTATTCACCAGATTTAGTGCCAGATAATAGACTTTGCAAGTGTAAGGATACGGCATAGCTATCGATACCAAGTAAACGAGCCTTGTTAGGATCGATATGAATATTGGCTACTGGTTCCGTATCTGGCCAGTCAAAGGCAATGTTATGTAAGTCCTTGTCGCCTTGCATCTTGTCTTTTACCTTATTGGCAATTTCTTTTACCACCTTTTGATCAGGTCCAGAAACGCGGAGCATAACTGGATATTTTGATGGTGGACCAATTTGTAAGAATTGCGTATTTACAAGGGCAGATGGGAATTCTTCATTTAAGTATGGAGTCAATTCATTGTATAGTTTATCGCGGTCCTCTAAGGATTTTGTGACGATTACATATTGCAAGAAATTGTTCCGTTGTAATTCAGGTTCCAAGGTGAGGACGAAACGTGGAGAGCCTTGTCCGATATAGGATGTAAAGGTGGAAATATGTTCGTTACCTTGTAAGTGTTCGTCGATAATTTTAGCTTGGTTTGCAGTATATTCGATGGACGAACTTTGAGGAAATTGCATAGATACTATGATTTCATTACGCGTTGATGATGGGAAAAATTCCTGTTTGATCAATGGTAGTGAAAGTAGGGATAATACAAAGGCACCTAAGGTTATGAGTAATACTACCTTATGATGACCTAAGGCCCAATGTAACAGTCTTTCAAACTTGTCATAGAATGTAACACTGAGCTTGTGCATGATATGGTCTCGTTTAGTCCATTCTGATTCAGGTTTTGGAGCCTTGTTTTCGATGATTTTATAACCGAGAACAGGGCTGACGAGAACAGAGGCGAACCAAGATAGGATGAGTGCCATAAATACAACGATGGATAGAGATTTTGTAAACTCTGCTACCATGCCTTGTGCTAATGCTAATGGCAAGAAGCCTGCGCAAGTAATGAGCGTACCAGATAGCATAGGGAACGCTGTCGATTGGTAAGCAAAGGTTGCAGATCTAAAGTGTCCCCAACCTTCTTCGAGCTTAACGCTCATCATTTCTACAACGATGATGGCATCGTCTACGAGGAGTCCTAGAGCCAGTATTAATGCACCTAGACTAACCTTGTGCAGATAAATACCGCTTTCATACATCAAGATAAACGTCGTAGACACAACGACTGGAATAGTGAGGGCTACAACAACGCCTGTTCGCAAGCCAAGAGATGCAAAGCTTACGAGCAATACGATGGCGATAGCTTCAAATAGAGATTGAGAGAAATCGCCAATGGATTCCTTAACAATATGTGGCTGATTTGATACTTGATCTAGCTCAAGGCCTGCAGGAATGGTTTTCTTCAATTCTGCTAGCTTTTTATCGATAGCTTCACCAAATTCTATATTATTGCCACCTGCATCCATGGAGATGGCTATGCCGATAGCCGGTTTGCCTTCATAGTAGAATTGAGGATCACTAGGATCTTGGTAGGTCATGGTTACATCAGCCATGTCGCCAAGGCGCAAGGTTTGATTATTGATGCGAATTGGCATATCTTGTACGGCTTGTGGACTATCGAATAGGCCGTTCACGCGGAGATATACATTATTCGTATCCGTTGTAATCATACCAGCTGGAACCATCATACTTTGCTGTTTGATAGCCGTTAATAGCTGTTGTGTACTGATTTTATAGGATGCTAGTTTATCCTTATTAATCGTTACATTAAGGGTTTGTTGTTGAACCCCAATGAGGCTGATTTTCTTAACATTTGGAACAGATAAAAGCTGACGTTTTAAGTCTTCTGCTTGTTGTCGCTTTTCTTCATACGAGAATTCATCGCCGCTAATAGCGTAGATAATGCCGTATACATCATCGAATCTGTCGTTGATAGTCGGTCCTTGAACGCCTTGTGGTAATGACTTCCATTCATCATTGATCATGTTCCGCGCTTCTTCCCAAGCGGGACGGATTTTATCGGATGGTAGATTTTCTTTCAGATTAATATAAATAACTGATTTGCTGCCATCTGTGAAAGATTTTGTATAGTCTACGCCAGGTAGGTCGCGCAGTTTTTCTTCTAATTTGTCCGTTACCTGATCCGACATTTCTTGTGGGGAAGCCCCCGGCCAAGCAACGCCGACTACCATGGTGCGCATTGTAAAGTCTGGGTCTTCCATACGGCCCATGTGGTTGTATGAGAAGATACCAAAGGTGAGGAGCACAGCCATGAAGTAGTAGATAATGGACTTATGTTTGAGGGCCCATTCGGCTAAGTTAAATTGTTTCATTGACTCACCGCCGTCCCTTCTTGTAATTGTTGGGTACCTGCGGTGATGACAATGTCACCCTTAGCTAAACCAGATGTGACGATGACAGAGTTCTTACCAAATTCACCAGTCTTAATCGGTACGAGATGAGCTTTTTTGTCTCGGATAATATACACTGCATTATTGCCATTAGAGTCTTTTACAAGAGCCGTTAACGGAATGGAAATATTGGTGCTATCTGTAGTAGATAGATTAGCATTGATCGTCATGCCTAGTTGTACCTCTTTTGGAGGATTTTGTAAGGTAATTTTTACGGTATACGTTCTCGCTACAGGGTCAGGAACTGGTGAAATTTCACGGACCACACCTTGTACGGTTACATCTGGTAGAGCCCAGAATGTAATAGTGGCAGGGCTACCCACATGAACCTTAGTCAATTCTTGTTCAGGAAGGGCAATGACTGCTTCTGGGTCGCGACCAGCTGCTAAGGTACCGACGCTTTGACCAGCTGCTACGACTTGGCCTGCTTCAATATTGAAAGCTGTAATAATACCTGTATCAGGAGCAGTCAAAGTAGTATAGCTATTTTGATTGCTACTCAAATTGAGGCTAGCCTGTGCTTGTTGTAATTGAGCAGAGGTAGCATTCAATTGGTTTTCTGCTTGGTCTAATTGCAATTTACTAATCGCTTGTTGTGCATAGAGCTCGCGATATCGTTTAGCATTGGTTTCTGCTAATTCATAAGCCGATTGAGCGGCTTTTACAGCACCCTCAGCATTTTGTACTTGAGCAGATGTATCTGAACCATTAATTTGAGCAATCACTTGTCCTGCTTGAACCACATCACCAACATTTACGAATTTATTGATGACGCGCCCACCAATTTGAAAGGCCAAGTTGGTTTCTGTTTTATTATGGATGGTGCCTGCATAGCCAGCGCCTGTAGTACCAGATTCTTCACCGATGGTGATAGTACGCACCTTGAGGCTTGTATCCTCAGGTTGCTTTTCAGATCCACAACCACTTATGAGGGCAGTCCCTATTAAGAGGGCTCCTATGGTTGCTATAACTCGTTGATTCATAGAATCTCTCCTTTATACCACACATAAGCCCTATGACACACAACTACATGGATGCAGCATTCATAGGACTCCATATTATGAGAGTAGATCTAAATTAGCCATTAAAATTATAGTAATTAATAGCTCTATTAGGTCTAATTATATATTTTATACAATTTAATAATACTATATTTAGCTGTAAACGGCTAGGGGTATATATAAAAAGTGAGTCCTCCATAGGAGAACTCACTCTTTATAAACTTACGAATCTCATATATTTATGAGCTAGTAACTTTTAACTAGTAACTAGTTACTATTAACTATTAACTATTAATCTTTTTCTTCTGTTTCTTGTACTACGATAGGTTCTTCATAGGTTACAAGAATCTTATCGATACGGGTATTATCCATATCTACAACTTCAAAGGTATAGCCATTCCATTTGGCTTTGTCTAATTCTTTAGGAATGCGACCAAAGAGCACGTTTAAGAGACCGCCCATTGTTTTGTATAAGTCTTTTTCTTCGCCTGGTAGCTCTTGATCGATATGGAAGAATTCTTTAAATTCGTCTACGTCGAGAAGGCCATCTACAAGCCAGGAACCATCTTCGCGTTCAACGATTTTGTTTTCTTCTTCCTTGATTTCTTCTTCGCCAGAAGGCATGAGACCTACGATTTCTTCCATGATGTCATGTAAGGTTACAAGACCACTGAAACCACCGTATTCGTCGAGAACGATGGTTTCATGAACGCCTTCTGTACGGAGTACGTTCAATAATTTCATGAGTGTAATGGATTCTGGAATGAGTAATGGTTCTTTCAAACAAGATTCAATAATATCATGAATGGATCGTTCGCTAGGACGTTGCATGATTTGAACTAATACATCAGATACGGTAACGAGACCTTTTAATTCGTCCAAGGAATCGGTACCTACAGGAATGCGGTAATGGTTGGCGTTTTTGAGGACTTCCATGATTTCGTCCTCTGTACCGTTAAGGTCAATCCATTTGAGCTGCGTACGAGGTGTCATGATGTCACCAGCGTTCATATCTGCCAAGTGGAAGATATTTTCTACGAGGATAGGTTCCTCTTCTTCGTAAGCACCCATGGCAACGCCTTCGGTGAGCATTTTGTTGATTTCAGACTCTGTAACAGGCGCCTCTTCTTTCACAGTAACGCCTAGTAATTTTAAAAGGAATTCTGTGGAAACACCGAGGAAGCTAACGATAGGTTTTAATGCTACAGATAACCAGTAAATCGGTTTAGATACTACAACAGCAATGCTTTCAGGACTATTTAAAGCCAAACGTTTCGGCACAAGCTCGCCAATAACGAGGGATAAATAGGTGATGATAGCAACGATGAGGAAGGAGCTAATAGATGCAGCATAGGGCTCGATGCTTGGAATGCTTGCCACTAAGATATCCTCTAACGGACCAGAGAAGGTAGCACCAGAATACAAACCAGTTAAGATACCAACAAGGGTAATACCAATTTGAATAGTAGAGAACATCTCGTTTGGATTTTCTGCTAATTCAAAGGCTTTTTTAGCACGCTCGTTGCCCGCTTCGGCCATTTCCTCTAATTTTCGTTTCTTCGCATTGACGATGGCCAATTCCGTCATAGAGAATAAGCCATTCGCGATGATTAATACGATGATAATTATAAAATCTAAGGTCAGATCACTGTCCATGTAAATAGATACTCCTTTTATATTCTGCACATGAGAAAATAGAAATGTTACTCTTTAGTATACCATATTAGCATCAATAAATGTTTGTATACAAGAAAAGCACCCTAATGGGTGCTTTTCTTGTGTCAATACATTTGCAAATGGCTAGATAGATATTTCCGTCAGTAACTAGCACAGAAAAAGCAGGGCTGCCACCCTATTTTCCATTTGAATGCATTAAAATGTTATAACTATTGATTTCCTTGATTAATATAATATATGATTGCCTTTAATTTGTAAATATGGCTCTAATAAGGGTATAGTATGTATATAAATTAAGATTAGTATTAATTATTAGGTCATATAAATTGGACCTCATGATAGGATTAGATTTATGACAAGTGAACAGGAATGGGAACAGGTTTTACAAATAAAGACAGCAGGCCGCGATGATAGTCGGTCTGATACGGAGCATCATCCTTACGAGCCGACGGATTATTGTGTGCTAGAGCGCTTGGCAAATAGCGGTCATATTCGCAAGAAAAATACCCTCATCGACTATGGCAGTGGCAAGGGTCGTGTCAGCATTTTTATGGCGTACCAAACAGGTTGTCATTCTATCGGCATTGAATACGATGAACGACCCTATGAAAGGGCTCTTATCAATGGTGAAAGCCCAGCTGCTCGCAATCGTGTAAGCTTTGTGCATGGTGATGCGGCGCTTTATGAATTGCCAGACCAAGCAGATCGTTGCTTTTTCTTTAATCCCTTTGCACTCCATACGATTAAGCGGGTCTTAGGAAATATCTTTGATTCCTTATACCATCGGCCGCGAGAGATTAAGCTGTTTTTCTACTATGTCAACGAAGAGGTAGAAAACTTCTTGAATAACCATGTGCGATTGGAACAAGAAAAACTCATTGATTGTAGTGATCTCTTTGAAGAACGTGATATAAAAGAACGAATTTTAGTGTATTCTGTTAACTTGTTTTAGTATATTCTGTCAGCTTATTTTAATGTATTCATTCTATTTATTTTAGTATGTAAGAAACCTCAATGTTGAAGGCTTGTTTTAGTGGTTCTAAATTTGTACGACTAGGACATCATTCAATTTGAGGTTTTATTCTATTTTTAAGGAACTTTCACCTAGATTATTAAGGAAAAAGCAGATAAATTCTGATATAATAATATATTAGAGATTATAAAATCAAATTATTTTTTATGGTTCTATACATTGATTCGTATGCACTAAGTTAGTGGATAGGGCTGAGTGTATTGAAGACTGGAGGTACCCGTGGAAATCATCGATACAGCATTGATTGAACGTATTCGCAAGGCCTTAATTAAACGTTATGATCGAGATCAACAGATCCAACAAATGATAGAAGAAATCGGTGCCGAAGAGGGACTCAATGAGTCTGAATTGGCTATCGTTTACCAAGCTTATTTAGAGGTTAAGGAACGCGTTTACTACACATCCTCTCTCGTAGATTTGTGGAATCAAATTGAAGAGGTTCAAAAACGAATGTCCATGTTGCATACCTATGATTCTCTTGAAGAGGATTTATTTGGTAATGTGTTAGGCGACAATCAAGAGGATATTATCATTGCTGATAAATCGTATCTTGGTAAGGGTGCTAGCCATAATAACGATGTGTACGCTATGGAACAGGTTCAATTGTCCGATATTCCTGCACAGCACGATTCTACAGTGGGCATGAACCATATTAAATTGAATGAATTACATTCTATGGGTGGTCTTTTTACAGGTTCTGGTGAAAGCCCAAAACAAGAGATGTCTGACCTTGATGAAGCACTTGTAGAACATATGGATGTCAATCCACTAGATGGCGTTGAAAGTTTAGAAGTCTATCACTTGGATGAAGACAATAAACATAAATCCTTAAATGATAAATTCGATGATGATATGGATGAGGACGAAGAGGATTTGTCTTCCATAGATCCGTATACAGCAGTAAATGCTTTGTTATTTGGCAAAGCTGGTTTAGATTCAGATAAAGCCAATAAAAAGATGGAAAAGCTTCTTAAAAAGCAATTGAAACGCGTAGATGATGAATGGGCGCGTATCAATGGGACTGATGAAAAGTCTAAAAAATCTAAGGACCATAAAAAATCCAAAGACGAAAAGAAATCTAAAGAAGGCAAAAAATCTAAGGATGACAACAAGTCTAAAGAGGATAAAAAGGACAAAAAACATAAAAAGTCCAAGGAAGATAAACATTCTAAGTCTGAAGATAAATTAAAGAAAAAGAAAGACAAGGCTGAAAAGAAGCTTAAAGTCTTAAATGACAAGTTAAAAACAGTCTTTTTAGCTGATACTTTCAGTAAAAAAGATAAGAAAAAAGACAAGAAAAAGGATAAAAAATCCAAAAAGGATGGATCCGAAAAAAAGTAGAAACGATAGTTTCCGTATGGAATAGTAAGGCCTCTAAGAAGGCTAAGGAGAGTACTAGTGCTGAGAAATCAGCCAGTACTGGGACTATCGACCGCGGATGCGGTAAATGCAAGCGATGTAAGGGACCTAAATGTAAGAAATATCCAACATAATTACAGTTAGGTAATAGAGTAGTTACGTTATATGAACGAACAGTTAGGGGTTAATGATGAACCGATGGCAACGATTATTTGAAGGCATAAAGACAGAGATTAAGGTATTTATCTTCTTCTCTGCCTTGTTGACTGCATTTAGAATCGTGTTTCTTGCAGTATTCCAATCACAGCTAGCATCTGTGACGATGGAAAATATCCTTACGTCCTTATGGCTAGGCTTTAGATTGAGTCTCAAGACCGTTGGTTCTTTGTGTTTATTGGGTTTCTTAGGAGGCACATTGGTGAATACCTTTGTACCAAAATGGCCATCCTTGCGCATTAAACAGGTTATCTATTCTATTGCAACGGTACTGTTAACATTCTTATTCTTGGGGCGCATTCCGTTCTATAAGATTTTTAACTCCTCCTATAATGCGATGCTCATTAATGGTAAAAACGATGATATCGGCGCCATTATCAATACAGCCATCAATGAATATAATGCGTTGATGTACATCGTAGGCGCTGTTGTGTTGAGTGCTGCCCTTTGTTGGTTCCTCGTTCGTTTCTTGGCGTGGGGTACAAAGAAATATAGCGATTACGCTAATACTCAACTAGTTTGTACTACGTGGTATCCTAAGACGAAGAAAACGCAATGGATTACAGGCATTGGATTGACTGTAGTTATTGGCGTACTAGGACTATTCTTTAGATTTGGTGGTGCTTTTAACTATACAAATTCCATCAACTGGGAAAGTGCGGCGCGCCTCAGTTCTAATCTGTTAAACGAGACCATTCTTGATGATGTGCAGGCTCTCTATCGCGTTAAAAGCATCGCAAAGCGTGCAGATGAACTTGAGGTCATCAATTTAACACCTCAAGAATTGAGTGAAAAAATTAGTGCCATCGGCGGTAAGTTTAACGGTAAGGATTTTGATGGTTCTTTCACAAGAACGATTACAACCCAACGTTTAGCAGAGCAACCGCAATCTATTAACATCGTTCTCGGTGAATCCTATGGTTTATGGCCATTCCTTGCTGAATATAACGAACCTGGTGCGTACCTCGTTGAACAAGGTCGTAAATATGCTGCCAGTCCTCAAGCGATGAGTACACAGCTAGCACTTGCCCAAGGTACAGGTACGATGCCTGCTATCAACGGTTTATTGACTGGTATGCCTGATACAGGTTTATATCCTAACTATGAAGGTGAAAGTTTCAAACAACCATATGGCTTAGGCATTGGTTCTGTTATGAAAAAACTAGGTTATAAAACAGTATTCTGGTACGGCGGCTTTAGTACATGGCAAAATGTGAAGAATTTTGCCTTGTCTCAAGGGTTTGATGAATTCCATGATGCGTCCGAAATGCCAAGTGATGAAAGCAATGCGTGGGGCGTAGCGGATAAGGATATGTTTAAAGCCATTTCCTCGTACATGGATCAACATAGAGGGGAAAAAATCCTCAACGTAATTATGACTACATCTAATCATCCTCCATATAGCGTTAACGTCGCTAAAGAAGGGTATGATGTGAACAAGGTAAAAGGTCATTTGCCTGATACAATCGCTGAAACCGATAAACAATTGAACGAAATGGGTCATATTT
>URPT01000014.1 GCA_900549845.1 uncultured Veillonella sp.
TAGACTTTTCCGCTTATTCACTTCTATATTCTGATGTGATTCTATATTACGAATTAGTTTTTTATTATAGTATTTATAAATAATACTATAATAGTGTAAGGAGATTGAGTATGAAATTATCCAAATGTTTATTATCTAAAACAGTTGCTATTGCTGCTGTATGTGCAACTATGGCTACTGCAGCCTTTGCTGCACCACAAGGTACTTTTGATTCTTCTGAAATTCAAATTACAGGACAAGCCTCTCGTTCAGTAGCACCTAACTATGCGATCTTAACACTTGGTATTACTAGCGAAAACACTAATATCAATGCTGCAAAATCTAACAACGACCGCATCATGAGTGATTTGATTAGTAAGTTAGGTCATTTAGGTATCGATAAAAAAGATATTTATACCTCTAATATTTCTATTAACCCTACTAGTGATTACCAAGAAGGTAAACGAATCAATACTGGTTATAATGTGTCTAATCGTGTAACTGTAAAAATCAATAATCTTGATAATGTTGGAAAAGCTGTTGATGCTGCTGTTAGCGCTGGGGCTAATGATATCAACAACCTTTCTTTCCAAAATGATGTATCTCAACAACTATCTGATTCTTTAACTACAGAAGCAATTCAAGACGGCCGTCATAAAGCTGAGGTTATCGCTGCAGCCCTTGGCCGTACATTAGGACCTGTAAAAACAGTTTCTATCAGTACACCTCAAACAAGCTCTATGGACTCTGGTTACTATCGTAACGCAGTAATGTTAAAAGCGTCTCTCGAAACTGCTACTCCTGTTGAAAAAGGATCATTAGTAGTTTCTCAAGACGCTAATATTACTTATTATTTACAATAGAATTTTCTGGTACCACACCTTCGTGGACCGCTACAATGCCGCCTGTCAATTCATGATAGGTGGCATTTTCATATCCTAAAGATTTCCAAATTTCAAGAATCTCACTTTGATGAGGATATCTACGTAAGGATTCTGGTAACCACGCATAGGAGGAATTATCCTTACTTAATTTACCTATAATAGGTAATATATAGGAGAAGTAGAAATTGTATAATTGTTTAAAACCAAACATACTTGGTTTCGCTAACTCCAATACAACTACTTTCCCACCTGGTTTTACAACACGTTGCATTTCAGATAATACCTGTTTAATATCTGGTACATTACGCATTGCAAAGCCGCTCATAGCAGCATCAAATGTATTATCTGCATATGGTAATGCCATTGCATCACCTTGAACAAGATTAACTTGATCTAGTAAACCAGCATCTTCAATGCGTACGCGACCTTGATCAAGCATTTCACTATTAAAGTCCAAAGCCTCTACCTTTAATGTTGGCTCTTGACGTAATGCTTCTTTTGTAAACACGCAAGTGCCACAAGCTACATCAAGTATTCGTTGATTTGGACCTATATTCATTGCTTTTACAGAAAATTTGCGCCAGTAATAATCTTGGCCAAAACTCAAGACTGTATTCATCAAATCATAATTCTTAGCAATATTAGAGAACACACCTTGCACAAACTCTTCTTTATCTGCATATGTTTTAAATTCTTTCGTATTCATTATGGTCCTTTCACTAATCAAGAACTATATTCAAACTCTTTACTCGCATAGTATATCATACTATGACGCCTATCAAAAGAATCCTATTATATATACTATATATAGTAACTATGTAAAGAGCACATATTTAGTTAAAGTAATATATTCACTACTATTAAAACTAGCATATTACAAAATAAATATCGTTATCAGTCACAGTAGATCCAATTTAACTATATATTAATGACTATGATATTCTCTATTGCCACCAATCTATGTTCGTTGTATAATGACATATGTCCATGTTGAAAAGATATTTTTTCCATGGTCTTTTATTAGTTTTTATTAAGTATTGGAGTGTACTATGAATCGATTTGTAAAATCAATCAATAGAGTCAGTCTAATCCAACAAATTATCATAGGTTTGATTATTGGTATTTTGACAGCTCTATATGTGCCAGAAGTGGCAAATGAACTTGCTTTATTAGGCGTTCTCTTTGTTGGTGCTTTAAAAGGGATTGCACCAATCCTCGTATTCTTCCTTGTTATTGCGGCTATCAGTAAACACCGTTCTGGTCAAAAAACAGGGATGGGATCTGTAATCACATTATATTTATTAGGTACATTCCTTTCTGCAGCGCTTGCTGTAGTCGTAAGCTTTATGTTCCCTACTACATTACACCTTGCAGCTAGTGCAGCTGATGCAGCTCCACCACAAGGTATCGTAGAGGTAATGAAAACACTTCTTAAAAATATTGTTGATAACCCTGTCAAAGCCTTAATGACTGCTAACTATATCGGCATTTTAGGGTGGGCACTTATCATTGGTGGTGCGTTACGCCATGCACCAATGAATACTAAAGAAGTAATGGAATCTATCGCTCAAGCTATTACAACTGTAGTAGGTTGGATTATTCGCTTTGCTCCTCTTGGTATCATGGGTCTCGTAGCTGACTCTATTGCAACTAATGGTATTGAAGCTTTAATTGGTTATTTCCAATTACTCGTATTACTACTTGGTTCTATGATTTTCGTAGCATTAGTAGTAAATCCACTTCTATCTTTTGTATACCTTCGTCGCAATCCATATCCATTGGTATTTAAATGTTTGCGTGAATCTGCTATCTATGCGTTCTTTACTCGTAGCTCTGCAGCAAACATTCCTGTTAACCTTGATTTAGCAAAACGTTTAAAACTTAATCCTGATATGTATTCCGTATCCATTCCATTGGGTGCTACTATCAACATGGGTGGTGCAGCGATCACAATTACAATTATGACATTAGCTGCTGCACATACACTTGGTATCGTTGTAGATGTCCCTACAGCAATCCTTTTATCTGTCATTGCCACAATCGGTGCTTGTGGCGCTTCTGGCGTTGCTGGTGGGTCCCTACTTCTAATTCCTCTAGCTTGTTCTCTATTCGGTATCTCCAATGATATTGCAATGCAAGTTGTAGGTGTAGGTTTCATCATCGGTGTTTTACAAGACTCCACTGAAACAGCACTTAACTCCAGTACAGATATTCTCTTCACAGCTACTGCAGATTATGCAAAACGTGGCTATCACGAAAACTGGGATTAACACCTATAGGCGGTCCTTCGGGACCGTCTTTTTTTGTGTTCAATAGATAGAAAATCAGCCGTCTATATTGATTTTCTTCAATATAATGTTATAATAGAGTTAATGATAATAACTATTAATAGATATAAATAGAAAGGAATCAACATGAAACAATACGATATTATTGTAGTTGGTACAGGTGGTGCAACCATCGTAGCTGATGCTGCTATCAAAGTGGGTAAAAAAGTAGCTATCATAGAAAAAGGTAAATTTGGTGGCACCTGCTTAACTCGCGGTTGTATTCCTACAAAGGTTATGGTTACAGCAGCTAATGCGATCCAAGAGGTAGAAGAATTCAAAAAAATCGGTATTAATGTTAGCGATGCTACTATGGATTGGGACACTGTTTCTAAACGTACATGGCATAAAATTGATGAATCTGCAGGCATCTATGATTATTACAACGCTTTCGATAATGTAGACGTATATCGTGGCGCAGCTAGCTTTGTATCCGATAAGGTTATGAATATTCATCTCAACGATGGCTCTGGTACTGTAGAAATCACAGCCCCTACTATTGTTCTTGGCACGGGCGGTTATAGTAATATTCCGAATGTACCAGGTTTACAAGAGGCAGGCTATCTTTCTAGTGAAAGCCTTTTTGGCGATAAATTCCCTAAACAACCGTATAAATCCCTTGCAGTACTCGGTGCTGGCCCTATCGGTGTAGAATTCGGTCACGTTTTTGATGCTGCTGATACTGAAGTTACCATCATTCAGCATAATGTACGTCTTGTACCTAAGGAAGACGAAGAGATGTCTGAACATCTTCTCCAAAACTATCGTACTCGTGGCATCAATGTTATATTGAACCAAGACACTGTTGAAATCCGTCAAGAAGATGGGCTCAAGGTAGTAGTCACAAAAGATCGTACTACAGGTGAAATCACAGAAACTAAAGTTGAAGAAATTCTCGTAGCTGCCGGTATTCGTCCAGCAGTTGAAGAATTACACCTCGAAAATACAGGTATTGAAACATTACCAAAAGGCTGGATCAAAACAAATGAATTCCTTGAAACATCTGTAGATGGTATCTATGCATTAGGTGATGTAAACGGCGAGCCTGCATTCCGTCATCGCGCAAACTATGAAGCAGATATTATCGCCCATAATCTATACTTTGCAAAAAACGAAGAAGATTTCCGTTGGGCACGCTATGATACATTGCCAAAGGTTACCTTCTCCTACCCTGAAATCGGTAGCGTAGGTCTTACTGAAGCAGAAGCTATTAAAGCTGGTTATAATGTAGGCGTAGGTAAAAACTACTACTCCTCCACAGCTAAAGGTTATGCAATGGGTATTAATCCTGGTGATGTAAATGATGGCTTTGTAAAAATCGTAGTCGATAAAGATACAAATCATATCCTTGGTATGCATGTAACAGGCCCTCAAGCCTCCATCTTATTCCAACCTTACGTAAACCTTATGAATAGCGGTGTAACTCCATTGACTGCTATTAATGAAGAAATCGCTTCTGAACGTACAAAACGATTACGTGAAAGAGGTATCACTCGTGAAATGGATCCAAAATCTGTTATCACTGTAGGTGAAACTATGAGCCCACACCCTTCTCTTGTAGAGGTAATTATGTGGACACAAGTATACTACGAACACCGTTGGTAATACTAACTACATAATAACTACGTAATAATGACGTAATAATGACGTAATAATGACGTAATAACGACAAAAAGGACTGTGTATATACACAGTCCTTTTATTGTACCCGATATTCTAAATGGATTAACGGCCCATATCAATAGTGTTATCCCAAATAATATTTGTTCTGCGACCATCGAAGCCTTGATCTGGTTCAGGAGGTAATTTACTAGATTTACTTTGACCTATATAAGCACCTGTTTCAGCATCTACAGTAACTACAGTCTTTTTACCGTCTTGATGCATTGTCATATAGTATAGGATTTTACCTTCATGAGCTTCAATTTTCCAGCCTTTTACAACTGCATCAGCACCAAGTTGTTGTTTTGCAACGCGTTCAGCTTGAGCTGCTTCAATTACTTTATCCTTATTGAAGATCTCACCAATAACTTTTTTAGGTTTGCCACCCTCTTCCATATCGGAAGTGTTACCAGTGATTACGTCGATTTTCATTTTGTATTGATGATATTTACTATAACCTACTACTTTGTAACCATAGTTCAAATCGTTGGAGTTAAGCTCTACAGAATGTAGTGCTGCATTAGGATAGCGATTTTGGAAAATAGTACCAATTTTACTCATAGTCATAACCATGGATTCGCCTGGTGCACGTTGTACAGAAATATCAGTACTTGTTTCAGGTTTTGTTTTACGCGCATCTGCTACACTTGGTGTAGCAACGGACAATACGCCAACCGCCAATACACCTGTTAATGCCATAGAAATTAACTTTTTATTCATTACATATCCTCCTACTATATACAATGCTTTCACCAATAGTAAAAGTCATCTGTATACTAGAATTACTATAAGTTCGTGCTATATACAACAGCACACAAAACATACATAAATAGATATATTATTTAGACAATATACTATAAACCTTCATTTGATGCAAGTCGATCGTCTACATCAGTCATGAGCAATTTGTAGCATGTAGCCACTAAAGGTACGCCAATCAACATGCCAGTAACGCCCATTAAACTACCGCCAACAATAACTGCTGCAAACACCCACAAACCAGGTAAGCCAACGGAATTACCTACAATCTTAGGATAAATAAAGTTACTTTCAATTTGATGAAGCACTTCTAAGATAATCACATAGATCAAGGCATCCATAGGGCTTACAGTGAGTAAAATAACTGCACCTATCACGCCGCCCACATAAATACCTAGCAATGGAATTAATGCAGTAAGGCCGATAACACAAGCAATTGTAGTGGCATATTCAATATTGAATGCCCATAGTGAAATACCAACCATAATACCTAAAATCAAGGCATCTATGAACTGGCCTACAAAAAAGTTACTGAACGTTTGAACAGCAACACGTGTGACATAACTAACACGGTTAACCCACTCATCAGATGCATAGGCTTTTAAAATACGTTTGCCTTGCATCATAAGGCGCTCTTTATCGAGCAGCATATAAATGGCAAAAATCAAACCAAGGCCTATATTTAAAGTCCAAGATAAGGCTGTTCCCATCGCATTCACGAGGTATGTACCACCCTTTGTGCCCCACTCGCGCGTATACTTAACAATACTTTCACCACTCAAGGTATCCATCAATGTTTGATTGGATGCCATCGGAATCGTTTCTGTAAGGTGTTGCATCCAAGATTGGAAATCTGTATACAACTGCGGCGAAGAAGCCACGATGATCGACATGGAGTGAATCAATTGTGGAATCGCCATACGAGCAATAAAATAAACGATAGCACTGATTGTAACAAAGGATAAAATCAGGCTTAAAGGTCGTCTAATTTTATCTTTCCAACCCGTTTTACTCTTAGGCCACAGCCAGCGTTCATAACGCACCACTAGAATATCGAGAACAAATGCGATACAAGCACCTACTATAAGTGGAACAAAAGCTGTAACGATGGCATCAATAGCATTAGCAATATCGCTGATACGCAGTGCCATCATAATCATAACACCCGCCAATATTATGGCCCCTATAAGCGGTTTATAATATTTAAATCTTTTCATATATAACCTACTTTACTATACTCACAACGCATACATTACCAAAACTTAATGAACATTGTATGACCTACGATTGTATGCAAGCTTAGTATAACACAAAAGTCCACCTTATCACATGCTCGGTCCCCCGATGAACACGAGAGCATGATAGAAGGTGGACTATATTGTATGTCTAATCTAAATTAGATTAAAGATTAGCGATGAATGTAAACGTCTACACGACGGTTTTCAGCTTTACCTGCTGCAGTGGAGTTAGTTGCAACTGGTTTAGTGTCGCCATTAGCAATACCGATTAAACGATCAGCAGATACGCCGTTGTTTACTAAGTATTGAGCTACGTATTGTACGCGGCGTTCAGACAAGCCAACGTTGTATTGAGGAGTTGCGTCAGTATCAGCATTACCCAACAATTTAACTTGGTCTTGAGAGTATTGGTTAGCAGCATTTACAGCAGCTGTTAAGTTTGGATATTGGTCTGCACGAGCTACATCTTGGTCGGAATCGAAGTAGATGGAGTCTACATAGTAATCCAATTTAGGAGTTTTGTATACAGGAGCTTCTACAACAGGAGCTGGAGCTGGAGTGTATACAGGTGCTGGTGCTGGAGTTGCTACAGGAGCTACTGTTTTGTGACCACCGAAACGGTAGGACAAACCAACTACAGGACCTTGGAAGGATACGTTTTCAGTATCAGTATCTTGTGTATTGATATAACGGTAACCAGCGTTGATATCCAAGTCTTCGTTTACTTTGTAGCCTAAGCCAGCTTCCCAAGTTGTAGTTTTCTTAGTACCTACACCAGCTTTACCGTAAACTTCTACTTTAGAGCCAAGGTTAGCTTTACCAATTACACCTGCTTGTGCAATGTTGTTAGTGCCATCACCATCATTATTATGGATGCGTGCATAACCACCATATACTGCGAAGTTTTTATTCAAGGATTGAACCAAGTTAACTTCATGCATGTTTGTATCAAGATGTTTGGAATTTAAACCATGGTAACCATATTGAACAGCAGTTTTGTCAGACAAAGCATAAGTCAAACCACCATCAAAGTTCCATTTGTGAGCATCTTTAAAACCTTCAGTTTTAGTTTCAACATTTGCTGCACCAAGATCAACTTGGAATTCACCTTTGTTGAATTGAGTTTGTGGAGTTGCGCCAGCTACGGATACGCCTACAGCAGCAACTGCCAATAAAGCTAATAATTTTTTGTTCATTATAATTCCCTCCAATAACAGCCTTTAACAATACACAGGCCTTTGGTAATAATATACTTTAATTTTACACAACTTTTCGATAAATTTCAATATCTTTTATGAAATTATCATGAGGATTTCGAAATTTATCTATACATAGATGTTATAAATTCTAAATTCAGAAATATAACTATCTTTATAATATAGGAATATTGAGGTTCTAATTATAGGATAGATGAGCTAATCCTTTATTCTTTTAAGATATATCTTATATTTATCTTAGCCTATCTTTAAAATTAAGCGAACAAAAGAAAGCGCCTACGTTTCCGTAGACGCTTTGTACAATACCTGTATTAAATTAGTCTTCTTTTACAGAGAACCATGCACGATGGAATACAGCCGCAACCGCACCACCTACTAAAGGAGCCACGATGAAGAGCCATACTTGAGCCAATGCTTCACCACCTGTGAATACAGCTGGAGCTAATGCACGAGCTGGGTTTACGGATGTACCAGTCAATGGAATACCGATCAAGTGAACCATTGTCAAAGTAGCACCGATAACTAGACCTGCAAGAGCAGATGTCTTTTCACTAGCTGTTACACCAAGAATTACAAGTACGAATACAAATGTAAGGAATGTTTCCACTACGAATGCACCGCCCATGGAAAGGCCAACTGCACTTAATGTATCGTAACCATCAGCACCAAAACCAGAAAGTGTTTCAGAGCCATTTACTACTACACTCAATAAACCAGTACCAGCGAAAGCACCGATAACTTGAGCTACTACATAACCGGCAAAATCTTTAGCAGACATACGACCGGAAAGCCATACGCCGATGGATACAGCAGGGTTTACATGGCAACCAGAAACGTGACCAATTGCATAAGCACCAGCAACGATTGTCAAACCAAATGCTAATGCGATTGCTACAACGCCTAAATAACCCAAACCAAGACCACCAGTAAAGCCACCTGTTACAACAGCTGTACCAGTACCAAAGAATACTAAAATCATTGTGCCAATAAATTCAGCAATATACTTGTTCATGTTCGTCCTCCTTACAATACCTTCATGAACTCAAAAGGCATGTCTTCCCTCTCTATGGGATTTCATGTTACTCTCATCAGTATAAACATTTTCTAAATTATGTCAACGACTTTTTTCGATATAATTTCACAAAATATATTTTCCCTCATTGTTAATCACACTATGTATTAATGAGATGTTTTTGAGGCCTCCTTTTCCCTAGCACTCTTATATATCATGATTTTCATCACAAATAAATTCTATAGAATATGATATACTGATAGTACGATTTGTAGAAATTACTATTATATATACAGTTATATAGAGCTATATAGGAGGAACCATGAGTAAAACAGCTTATATTGTACGTCATATTAACTTTGAGAATGCCGGTATCTTAGAGTCAGTCCTAAAAGAACGAGGATTTGAACTAACATACATTGAAGCGCCCCTAGCCAATTTTGAGTACTATGATGCGACAAAAGCTGATTTAGTCATCGTCTGTGGTGCCCCTATTGGCGCCTATGACGAACAGCTCTATCCATTCTTAACTGATGAAATCAAATTCATTACAGATCGTATTAATAGTAAAAAGCCATTACTAGGCATCTGTTTAGGCGCTCAACTCATTTCCCGTATCATGGGTGGTCACGTAGGACCTATGAAGCATGGTAAGAAAGAAATTGGCTTTGGACCACTAGAATATACTCCTGAAGGCGCTTCCTCCCCACTAGCATTGCTAGGCAATGTACCAGTTCTTCACTGGCATGGTGATGAATTTGAAATCCCTAAAGGTGCGGTGCGCCTTGCCAAAACAGAGCTATGTCCAAATCAAGCATTCTCCGTAGGCACACATATCCTAGGTCTTCAATTCCATATGGAGGCTGATCCTGCTTTCATTGAAAGTTGGCTTGTAGGCCATTGTGCAGAGCTTTCTAATGCAGGTATCGATATCCCTAAACTTAGAGAAGATGCAAAACGCTTACGCCAAGAGCTACCTGCCGCAGGAAAAGCCGCATGTATCGCTTGGCTTGAACAGAATCATTTATAAAACAAAAACCGCCTTAGTTGAACTAAGGCGGTTTTTGTTTGTTTCTTATATATATCCCTTACATATATACATGAAATCATAGATTTCTGGTCCGATAACACATTCCCCAATGTGTCATTTTTTCCACATTTCGTATTGTACATCAAACAAATTGAATATGCAAGAACTTTTTCATAAACCTTTCATAAATTATTTTAATTTTTTCAATATAGAAAGTGATAAGCAGCAGAAAACACAGATATTATCTATACCAAATCCCTATATCGAATACTATAAAATTTAGGTTTTATATGAAAAAATACTATTTAAATGATAGTTAAAGTTAATATTTCTGTCATTTCCATGTAAGATTAAACTATCTTATGCTGCCATGCACCACGAATAAATCGGATATAGGAGCAACATAATCGTAAGGACTGGTCAAAGCACAAGGATAACCATGCGCCTAAAAGCCCTAAACCTAATGTAATACACAATAGGTATGTAATGATAGGCCGAATAATAGCTACACTAACAAGGGAATATTTCATAATATAATATGTATCCCCTGCCCCTTTTAGAACACCAGAATATACTTGCTGTAATGCTTGAGGGAATGCTGCAACAGCCATAATCCCCATTAAGGCACCCGCTAAGGTAACGACTTCACTTTCACGAGTATACAACTGTACTAATAGATCGCCAGGGCCAATAAATATGAGAGCACTTACAAGGCCTACTACTAGACCGATGCGGGCACCAATTTTACCATAGGTTTTCGCAATATCTGGTCGTTTATGACCAAGACACTGTCCCGTATGAGACGCACCGGCAAAGCCGAGGCCCATCGCAAAGTAATAGAATATATCCATCAAATTCATACATACATAATGTGCTGCTAAAGGTACGGCACCTAAAGAGGCAACAATCATGGTGTACGTATACATACCAAAACGTTCAAAGAACTGCTCCCCTAGTGAACTACCACCAACGTGGAACATGGTATGTAATACCGTTCGTTCGAACTTCCATTTTGAAGGATGCCGCAAAGTTAATCCTGTTGTAGTATGTTGTGAAATCGTACGCAGTAATAATAGCGCAATGACAGCACTACTGATCATGGTAGAAACGCCAGCGCCCATAACACCGAGCTCAGGGAAAAAGCCAATACCATAAATCAAGAAGAAGTTCATTATAGTATTCAGTATGTTCCCTACTACATTGGATTTAAAAATAACCTTTGTATTGCCATACCCAATAAGGGCAGCCCCTACAATTTGACTAAAAGATTGGAATATAAGACTAATAACAATAAACCGTCCATACCAAACAGCCGTCTCAATATAGCCATCTTCAGCGCCGGTAAAGCGTAAGATATGTTCTAAATTAAAGAAACATATCGCTAATAAAGGTACATAAATCAAGAAATTCAACAGAATGGACTGTTTAAGTACGGCATTCATGCCATCTACTTCGCCTTCACCGTGACGGCGAGCTATAATAGCCGTTACCGCAATCGATAAAGCACGACAGAATATGAGCATCACCATCTCTGGCTGTCCCATAATCCCTACCGAAGCAAGAGCAGATGCACCAAGAGCACCAACCATTGCTAAGTCGATGGCGGTCATAAATTGTAACATTAAGCCTTGTAATGTAGCTGGCCAAGCTATTTTCAAGTAATTACCATATAGCTGCTTTGTAGTCCCTACAGGGCCTAATCGTTCTGCAGCAGGCAACATAGAATCTATGGAAAGCCATCGTTGTATGCGGTCTAACATAGTATCTCCTATTCATGCAAGATCGTACAAGGTAGAGCTAACATCTAACTCCTAATATCTTCTGTATTATATCACAATAATATATGAAAAGTCATTCATATATTATGATTATATTTAATAATCTATATCAAAATTGCAAAAAAGAACCTCTTATAGTATCCGAATATACCCTACTAGGTATATCAGTATATAAGAGGTTCTTTTATTTCTGATCAGACTTTATATTAGCCTAGATTTTGATACGAACTATCAATTACTAGCCTTTAGATGCTAACAATTGGCTAACTGCTGCACGCAAGTCCTCTAAACCTTGTTTAGTTTCAGCTAACTCTTGACGTTGACGTTCATTTTCTGCTTCCAACGTATTGAGACGAGCTGCTTGATCTGCGATAACAGTCTTTTGTTCGCTATTTTCTTTCTTGAGACTAGATACTTCATCTTGCATTACATACACAGAGCTAATAGGGCCTGCTTTGTAACGATCAGGAATATTTTTCTTTTCTGGGCTAGAGCCAAATTTGTGAGTTACCCCAGCATTTACCATATTACGGTTTGCACCGAGAGATACGCCAACATTGAACATTGTATCTTCGTTTGTATAGTGTGCAAGACCTAAGGCCGCTGCTGTTTCACCACGATAATTGCCTACGCCAGCCATCACTTGAGTTGGTTCCAATGGATCGTATTGGATTGGTTTCAACGCTGCCATTGCTGCTGCATGAGCACCTACACGTTGTACCTCGCCCGCTACTTGACCAATAGCATCGCCAATTCTTGCATTAGATGCTTTCAACTGACTCACATTTACTGCATCAGTATCATCTGTACCAGGTGCAATGCCTTTAAGTTGGTTATTACCATTATCGAGACCATCCTTAGTCAAGGAAATAGGGCCTGCATTAGGATTATTAGGGTTTGCACTACCAGGTGTAATTGTTATGCCATTACCATCTGTTACAGTCGTGTTACCTGCTGCATCTTTAAATGTAGCAGACTTCATATCCTTGAGTTCTGGATTTACTGCATAACTAATCGTTTTACCTGCTTGGCTAACCATCATATTATTGCCCGCTTTGAAAGTAACTGTTTCATCAGTTTTTACTTTTTCAGCAGTTGCCGTTGGTGTGCTATTAATACCAGAGCCTTCTGTACCAACAGTTGCATTCCAGCCAGCATTTTCAACAGCAGATTTTACTTGATCTTCAGTAGCTGCACGACCAGACGCAATATTATTTGGATTCCAAGTTTTATTAGTCAAACCTGTAACAACACCATCTTTGCCATTTACAGCAACAGGATTATTACCACCAGTAGTAATGATGCCATCTTTACCATCGATACCTACAGTACCAATTGTAGCCTTACCATCCTTACCATCAAGAGCAATCTTATCACCAGCTTTTACAGAACCATTTTTGCCATCGATAGCAACTGCATTGGCACCATCACCAGCTTTAATCGTACCAGTTGTACCATCTACAGTTACTGCCTTAGTTGGATCTGTACCCAATGTAACGGTATCATTTAATTTATTGTCATAAATGATATGTCCATCAGCGGCAGTAGTCTTAGTCAATACAATATTGCCTGTAGTACTACCAGCACTTTCACCACCATTAGCAGTCAATTCTGTTTTAGACGCCTTAGACTTAGCTTCTAATTGACGTACATTGACAGCATCTGTGTCATCTGTACCATCTGCAATCTTAGAAATTTTATTGCCCCCATTATCGAGGCCATCTTTAGTTAAGGATACAGGATCCTTACCAGCTGCAGTAATTGTTACACCATCTTTAGTAAGAGCTGTTTTATTACCATTGCCATCATCGATAACTGTGCTATCTGCTGTGGAAGTATTTGTTTTTGTACCATCAGTAATCTTAGTACCATCAGCTGTTGTTGCGGTAGACTTAGCACCATCTGTTACTGTATTACCAGCTGCAGTAGATGTATTCGTTTGCGTACCAGCAGTTTGTGTAATGGAATCACCATTGATAACAGTTGTGTTATTACCAGTACCGTTGAAGCTTGCAGAGTTCATATTCACAAGGTCTTTATTCAAGGAATATGTGAAATCACGCTCATTTTGGTTAATTGTGATGTTTTCACCAGCAATCATCGTAACCTTTGCATCTTTACCTACTTTGGCATTTGTCTTAGTACCAGTTTGTTTACCAGACGTAGCAGCATCTTTGTCAGCTGTAATTTGCCATGTTTGGTTAGCTGCAGCATCAGCTACTGCTTTCAATTGATCCTCTGTAGCAGCACGGCCAGAAACAGCATTGCCATCCCAAGTCGTATTAGCGAGACCTGTTACATGGTTATTTGTACCATCTACAGTGACACCACCGATATTAGCGGCTTTACCTGTAATAGTACCAGTAGTACCATCTAACGTTACCGCCTTATTACCACCTGTTGTAATTGTATTATTTACACCATCAATAGCTGCACTACCAATAGTAGCCTTACCAGCTGTACCATCAATAACAATGGCATTAGCACCAGTACCAAATGTCAATGTATCATTAAGTTTTACATTGTAAATTGTATGACCATCTGCAGCCGTTGTAGATGTTAATTTTACATTACCTGTTGTTGCGTTAGCTGCTTCATCATCATTAGCAGTAATTTCTGTTTTAGATGCTTTTTTAGCTGCATTAATAGCATCAGCTACATTCTTAGCTGTTGCTACACCATCTGTAGCAGGAGCTGTTACAGTGCCATCTGTGCCAGCTGTAATAGACGCTGTTTTTACATCATATTTAACAACGCCTGCATCATCAATAGTAGCAGATGTTAAGGTACCATCTTTAAAGTTCAAGCCATCAGCTAAAGATACTTGTTTAGCAGTACCATCATTTGCTTTGTAAGACAATTTAGTCTTAGTAGCAACCTTAGTACCGTCAATCGTTACCTTGTAATCCTTAGTTGTGCCATCTGCACTTGGTGTACCTGTAACAGTCAACGGATTATCCGCATCAGTTGTATCAGTACTTACTGTAACTGCACTTACAGCAGATTTCTTAACCTCTGCTTCGGATACTTTTACAGTTAAGTTCTTACCATCTGCATCAGTTGTTACATATTTACCGTCGCCTTTGATACCCAATGTATCATCTTTAAGATTTACAACACCGGCAGATGTATTCGTATCGCCAGCAAATTTCAAGTTAATAGCATCAGTGCTTGCTTTAGCTGCCTTGTTGATAGCATCCGCTACATTTTTAGCAGTTGCTAAACCATCATCACCTGTGACAGATGCTGCACCTGTAGTGGCATTGCTATCGATAGTCGCACGTTTTGTAGATACCTCTACAGTATCGCCATTCATCTTCGTAGAGATGAAATCACCTGTAGCACCTTTTACATTAAACGCTACATCCCCATCTTTTAAGGATTGGCTAGATACAGTACCACTATCTGCACCAAGGGAAACCTTACGACTCACAGCCGCTGCAGAATCATTGATTTTGGTCTTAGTATCATCATTAATATCAAATTTTACCTTACCATCATTATCTACAGTAGCCTTTGTCATTGTGCCATCTACAAAGTCTAAGCCTTTAGATAATTTAACAGACTTAGCATCTGCATCAGCGGCACTATTAGCACGGTATGTCAACGTTTGACGAGCTACAGTATCATTCAATTGTTTTACATTTACTGCATCAGTATCATCTGTACCTTCCGCAACCTCTTTAATTTTGTTGCCACCAGCATTGATTTCATCAAGGGTAAATTGGATTGTTTTACCTGCTGCATTTTGGAAGGCCATACCTGTTGCGCCGCCTTCCGCATTATTGCCATCTTCATCACTAAACAAGAGAGATTTAGATGTAAGAGCACTGCTATTAGGCCCCGATTGTAAAGATAACGAACCAACATTTAAATAAGTATTTGCCGTATTAGGTTGATTTTCAGCTACACCGTTATTAATTCTTAAACCATCATGATTAATTTTGGTATAAGCACCTTCACCTGGAGAAGTAAATGTACCACTAGAATTTACAGCATCAAACTTGATTGTTTCACCTAGACCATTTTCAAAGGAAATGGTGTTCATTTTTTTAAGGTCTTTATTTAATGTGGTAGCAATATTTTTACCAGTTTGTGTAACTGTAATATTGTTATCACCAGTAAAGTCTACAGTGTCGCCACCGGCTACAGTAGTCGGTGTATCACCATTAGCAGATAGTTTCCATGCTGCACCATCTTTAGCTTGGCTAGCCGCTTTGTTAATAGCATCGGCCACGTTCTTAGCAGTTGCTAAACCATCATCACCGGTAACAGAGGCAGTACCTGCAGCATCACTGTTGATAGTGGAACGTTTTGTAGAAACTTCTACAGTATTGCCATTCATCTTAGTAGATACTAAGTCACCAGTAGCACCTTTAACATTGAATGCTACATCACCATCTTTTAAAGATTGGCTAGATGGTGTACCACTATCTGCACCAAGGGAAATATTACGAGCTACTGCATTAGAAGAATTATCAACTTTAGTTTTAGTATCTGCATCTAAACCAACTGTAATAGTTTGACCATTTACAGTTGCAGTTACACCATTTGTACCAGCTACATTAAGTTTTTGGTTTTTAAGATCAATAGTACCGTTATTTGTACCATCTGTAATATTTAGGTTTTGAGACAAGTTAGCAACAGCTTGCTTTACATCACCAATATTTGCTGCATTGGAATCAGTTGTACCACCACTAGCAACATTAGTAATTGTTTTGTTACCACCGTTGATACCATCAGTTTTATCAATGGAGATACCTCCTACAGTTACTTTATCTGTTGTGATACCAGTACCTGTAATAGCAGTCGTACCATTTGTTAAGCCAGATGTATTCATTACTGTGTTACCAGCAGTAATAGAATCTACTGTAAGATCTTTCTTTGTGGCTACAGTAATTTTCTTTTTATCTGTACCATCTTGAGTGATTACGATATTATCGCCATTGATAAGATCTACTGTGTCCCCACCTTGTACAGTTGTTTTATCAGTTGTGCTGGAATTTATTGTAAGATTCCATGCTGCACCGGCTTTAGCCGCATCAGCTGCTTTATTGATAGCATCAGCTACATTTTTAGATGTTGCTAAGCCATCATCGCCTGTAACAGATGCTGCTCCTGTATTAGCATCGCTAGTAATTGCCGCACGTTTAGTGGAAATTTCAACAGTGTTACCATTCATCTTCGTAGATACTAAGTCACCTGTCGCAGCTTTTACATTGAATGCCACATCACCATCTTTTAAGGATTGGCTAGATGCTGTGCCGCTATCTGCACCAAGAGAGATGTTACGAGCTACTGCTGTGGACGCATTATCTACTTTAGTTTTTGTAGCTGTATCAAGACCAACTGTAACAGTTTGGCCATTTACAGTTGTAGTTACACCATTCGTTCCGGAAATAGTAAGTTTTTGATTTTTAAGATTTACAGTACCATCTGTAGCACCATCAGAAACAGTAAGATTTTGAGATAAACCATCAACAGCTTTATTGATAGAGTCCGCTACATTTTTAGCAGTCGCTAAACCATCTGTAGGACTATTTACTTTAGCTTTACCATCAGCGTCATTAGTAATAGTTTCTGTGGCAGTAGAAATAGTTACAGTACCATTTGTACCTACCGTAGCTTTTGTAAAAGTACCATCTGTAAAGTTTAAACCATTTGCCAAGGATACTTTATTTTCATTGGCACCATTAGCTTTGTATGTCAATTGTGTTTGATTAGCTAGCTTTGTAGTATCGATACCAATAGCATAATCCTTAGAATTAGTACCTGCTGTAGGTGTTACTGTAATAGGATTATCCGCTGGTGTAGCTTTACTTACCGTTACAGCAGTTACAGCTAAATCCTTAACCTTAGCTTGATCAACAGCTACTTGAACACCTGTAGTAGAGGCCTTTGTAGTAACTAAATTACTATCGCCATATACTTTAAAGGTTGCATCGCCATCTTTTAAATATTTTAAACCTGTAGTACCAGAATCACCAGTTAGACCAATACCTTTAGTTGTCGCATTGATAGTATTATTATCAAACCCAACTACAAGACTACCATTATTTGTACCAACTAAATCAGTTCTAATACCATTAGCACCGATTACTTTAAGTGGACTTTCACTTAGTTTAACAGTACCAGTTTTAGAATTTGTATCTAGTTTTAATGTAACAGCATCTACAGCATTCTTTACATCTGTAATGTTCGCTGCATTAGTACCTATATTACCACCACTGGAAACATTTGTAATTTGCTGTCCCCCTGCATTAATAGCATCGGTACCAAACTTAACAGTTCTTGTACCATTTTTCGCAGTTAAACCATCACCAGTAATGGTTACATTTTTAGGACCCGTAGGTGAACCCATTTGCAGTGTTGTATTACTTAATACATTATTGCCAGCTGTGAAAGATTGGCCTGTAAAAGATCTACCAGAAACAGCCCCGTTTGAACCATCTAGAGTAATTTGATTGCCACCAGAAGAAACCGTAACAGATCTATTAGCTTTCACAGTATCTACAGTAATCGCCTTATTCAAAGAAGTAGTAATTTTTTTGCCACTACGAGTTACTGTAATATTGTTGTCCCCACCAAAGATTACAGTATCTGATTTATTAATTACTTCAGGAGCACTAGGATCCCTGTCAGCCGCTAATTTCCAATGATATGCATTGGCAGAAATAGCTTTATTGATAGCATCTGCTACATTTCTAGAATCAGCCATGCCTGCAGCATTTGCAGAAGCTTGACCATTTGTGACATTAATATTTTGTGTTTTACCGGAAATTGTAAGATTTTGACCGTTGGCAGCTGTTGTAATATATGTATTGTCGCCCTTAATGCCTAATGTACTATTTGCAATATTTACATTGCCAGTATTTACATTACCAGAGAACGCAAGGTTAACGCTCTTTAATTGGGCTACGTTAACTGCATCTGTATCTTTTGTGCCCGCTGCAAGACCTGTAAGTTGACGTGTTACAGTAGTACCATTACCAATAGAAACGGCACCAGTTGTACTAGTAAGTACATTGCCAGTTAAACCAGAATAAATATCTGTACGGTTTGTATTAGGATTATAACCTTTATTAGTAACACCACCTATTACATTAGCAACTGAATCTCGACCTAAAGCAACACCACCATCAACGGTAACGCTAGAATCAGGACCAATAGCAACAGATTTAACTGCACTTGCATTAGCTCTAGTACCAATAGCAATAGAATGTTGAGATGTGGAATTAACGCGACTACCTATGGCAATTGATTCTAGACCATTAGCTGTCGTTGCGGAACCGATTGCAAGAGCTCTATTGCCTGTAGCTTTCGTTGGCGTAGATCCATATGAACCAATGGCAATTGTTCCTTCACTATTGGCATTAGCACTACCACCTAACGCCACAGAATTATCACCATCAGCCGTTACATTCATACCCATAGCAACACTATAAAATTTATTAGACTTAGCAGCTTGACCAACTGCGACACCGCCTAACGCAGCCGTAGTTTCATTAGTACCTACAGCAACACCATTTTTACCAGATGCAGAGGACTTATGACCTACTGCAAGGGAATTCTCCCCAGTAGCAGTAGTTTGCATACCAACAGCAGTAGCCGATGTAGCATTAGCTGTAGACAAAATACCTAAAACTGTTGAAGACGCACCTGTAGATGTATTCTTTCTACCTACTGCTACTGCACCTTCACCAGTAGCTTGAGATTCAGAACCAATAGCTAGAGAGTTAGATGTTTTAGCATTTGTCTTATAACCAATACTTACACCTGCACCCCCATCTGCCTTAGCAGCAGTACCAATAGCTACGCTATATCCTCCAGAAGCAACAGCATAATTATTAAATTGATCGGATGATGCGCCACCAATAGCAACATCGCCAGCATTAGTTGCTTGTGCATATGTACCACCTGCAAAAGCGCCAAAGCCAGTCGCCTGAGTAGCACTACCAATAGCCGTACCACGAACACTAGAATTCGCGATTAGGCCTAAGGATACACCACCTCTGCCAGTCGCATGAGCACCAGCACCAATAGCTACAGCTGGTTGAGCTGGATCAGCATATTGTGAATTAGCTATTGCTCTGTAACCGATAGCAATAGATTGATTACTGTTGGAC
>URPT01000015.1 GCA_900549845.1 uncultured Veillonella sp.
CTGGTTCTGACTATGGATTGGCACAAGCGATTAAGGGCGCTAAGATTATGGCTGTTGTAGCCTTGCGTTATGCGATGTGTAAGTGATGTTCTATTTTTGACATATAGAGGTCAAAAAGGTACAATAGATATAATATTTAAGTAAGTATGAAACAAGCCGTCTTCAACAAGACGGCTTTTATTCCGGTGGAGATAGATATGAGTGTTTTAACCGTTTCAAATGTAACCCATGGTTTTGGAGCGCGACAAATTTTAGATGATGCATCATTCCGCCTATTAAAAGGCGAACATGTAGGCCTCATTGGTGCCAATGGCGAAGGCAAGTCTACATTCCTAAATATCATTACAGGTAAAATTCCTCCTGATGAAGGTAAAATTGAATGGTCCAACCAAGTCACTGTTGGGTACTTGGATCAACATGCAGTCCTCGAAAAAGGGATGACCATCCGCGACGTATTGCAACGCGCCTTTGATGATTTATTCGTCATGGAACAAAAGATTAATGACGCTTATAATCGTATGGGTGATGTATCCGAAGATGAGATGAATAAACTGCTCGAACAAGTTGGGGAATGGCAAGAAATTCTAGAGCAACGTGGGTTCTATGAAATTGATGCGGTTATCGAACGTACCGCTGCAGGGCTTGGTCTTATGGATATTGGGCTCGATCGAGATGTTACAGAGCTCAGTGGTGGTCAACGTACAAAGGTTTTGCTTACAAAACTATTACTGGAAAAACCAACTATTTTGCTATTGGACGAACCGACAAACTATCTTGATGTAGAGCATATTCAATGGTTGCAAAACTATTTACAAAACTACGAAAATGCTTTTATCCTGATTTCTCATGATATGGAGTTCTTAAATTCTGTAGTTAATGTTATTTATCATATCGAGCAAGCGGTCTTAACGCGTTATACTGGCGATTATCATCAGTTCCAAGCTGCTTACGAAGTGAAAAAGGCACAAGCGGCTAAGGCTTATGAGCGTCAACAACAAGAGATTGAGCGTATGGAGGACTTCATCCAACGTAATAAAGCTCGCGTTGCAACGCGTGGCATGGCCAATTCTCGAGCTAAGCGCTTGGAGAAAATGGAAATTTTGGAAAAACCAAAAGAGTACATTAAACCTTCCTTTAGCTTTAAAGAAGGTCGTACGCCAAGTCGTTTTATCGTAGAGGCTTTTGGTCTGGAGTTAGGTTATGATGAACCGTTGACTAGACCTGTAGACTTTCAAATTGAAAGAAATAAAAAAATCGCCATTCGCGGTGTTAATGGTCTAGGTAAAACGACATTGTTGAAAACAATTTTAGGTTTATTAAAACCGGTGAGCGGTGAGTTGGTAAAAGGTGATTTCTTACAAATTGGCTATTTTGCTCAAGAAGATACACCATCTAATTCTGAAACTGCTCTAGACTATATTTGGAACGAGTATCCAGCAATGACTAATGCAGAAGTACGTGCAGCACTTGCTCGTTGTGGCCTTACTAACGAGCATATTACATCTCAAATGCGCGTCTTATCCGGTGGTGAAAATGCAAAGGTTCGTTTATGCAAGTTGATGCAGAATAAGTACAATGTACTCGTATTAGACGAACCGACAAATCACTTAGATATCTATGCGAAGGAAGAGTTGAGCCGTGCATTACGTGAGTTCAAAGGAACCATCGTTTTGGTAAGTCATGAACCTGAATTTTATAAAGATTGGGTTACGGATATTTGGAATATTGAAGATTGGACGACAAAGATCGTTTAGGAGGACCGATGAATCAACGTGCAAAGGACGGGATAAAGCAATTCTTAGAAGCTTTATCTGTTGATACAAAGGCACCAGAGCTAGAGAAAACACCAAGTCGTGTAACAGAATTATATAGTGAATTATTCAGTGGCGTAGGCCTAGATACAAAATCTGCATGGGGTGAAACATTTAGTACTGATTACAAGGGGCTTGTAGCGGTTACAGGCATTCCGTTTTATTCCATGTGTGAGCACCACTTGTTACCATTCTTTGGGACCGTTGATATTGTGTATCAACCGAAGGATGGCTGTGTGGCAGGTCTTAGTAAGTTTCAAGATATTGTTAATATCCTTAGTCGGAGGCCGCAACTACAAGAGCGGTTGGCGTCGGAATTAGCAGATGCCATTATGAATGATTTATCTGCTCATGGTGTATTTGTGCGCATTACATCAACACAGTTATGTATGCTCATCAAAGGAACTATGCAGCAAGATTCAAAGGTGATTACATTAGAAAGCCGTGGCGTGCTAGCAGAGACAGGTACGTTACGTGATGAAGCGTTAGCAATGTTAGGTGGAGGACAGGCAAATGTTTAAACGTAGAAATTATACATGGAATGATGGCAAAAGTTTATCTTTGTGCGATCGTACCCTTATCATGGGGATACTCAATGGTACGCCTGACTCTTTCTCTGATGGTGGTAAATTCAACACCCCAGAGGCAGCAGCAGCGCATGTAACACAAATGATTGAAGATGGCGCTGATATTATCGATTTAGGTGTTGAATCTACGCGTCCAGGCTGCACACCGTTGACAGCAGAAGAAGAAATTGAACGCTTATCTCAATTGATAGATCCTGTACTTAATGCATCTACAGTTCCTGTATCTATCGATACATACCATGCTAAAACTGCAGATTATGCTTTTTCTAAAGGGGCCCATATTTTAAATGATGTATGGGGATTACATTATGACCCTGATATGGCAGCAGTAGCAGCAAAATATAAGGTGCCAGTAATCATTATGCACAATAGCAATGACACAAATTATGGTGATATCATTGAAGATATGAAAGCTTTCTTCTTCTGTGCTATTGATAAAGCGTTGAAAGAGGGTGTAACGCCACAACAAATCTGGCTTGACCCAGGTATTGGCTTTGGTAAAACTGAAGAACAAAATATTGAAGTTATGCAACGTTTAGGTGAGTTAACGGCTTATGAATATCCTATTTTACTTGCTCCTAGCCGCAAGCGTTTCATCGGTTCTATGTTGGGTGGTTTACCACCAGAAGATCGTGATGAAGGTACGGTAGCTGCTTGTATTACGGGCGTATTCCAAGGTGTTGATATGGTGCGTGTTCATAATGTGAAAATGCACAAACGTGCCTTGGCTGTAGCCGATGGCCTATTACGAGGTGAATAATGGATAAAATCGTTTTAAAGAATATGGCATTTTACGGATTTCATGGGAATTTGGCATCTGAACAAGAACAGGGGCAACGATTCTTTGTAGATGTTGAAATTACTACGGATCTTACAAAGGCCGGTCAAAGTGACCAGTTAGAGGATTCTATCAATTATGTAGAGGTATATGACATTGTAGAATCTGTTATGACTGGAGAAAAACATAATTTGTTAGAACGGTTGGGTGCACTTATCGCCGATTCTTTATACCAACATTATCAAGGCATTGTTGGCTTATCTGTAACGGTGCGCAAACCATCTGTACCGATTGCAGGTATTCTAGATTATGTTGAGGTTGTCACTACACGAGGTCAAATTTGATGTATACCTATTACATCAGTGTAGGTTCAAATATCGGTGATAAACGGGGGCACATTAATTTGGCCCTTCAATCATTACAGGATCATGATGCGGTTTCAAAGGTCATTAGTTCGCCCTTAATCGAAACCGAACCTTGGGGATATACGGAGCAGGATATCTTTGTTAATGGTATGTGGCTTTGTGAAAGCTCTTTAGCCCCTCATCAAATGTTAAGTTTATTACAGTCCTTAGAACAGGGGGCTGGACGTGAACGACTCATTCATTGGGGCCCACGTACATTGGATTTAGATATTGTTTTGGCTTTTGATGAAGACGGGACTATGATTTCCATTTGTGATGAAAGCCTTACTGTACCACATCCTTACTTTTGGGATCGTACCTTTGTCTTAGAACCTTTACAAGAGTTGTTACCAACTTTTACATATAAAGGAATGACCATTGGCGAGAGACTAACTCAGTTAAGCTTATCGTAGACATTTATAAAATAGTAAACATTAAGGCTGCAGTTGTACCTATGAATAGGGATTATATGAATAGGTACATCCTGTAAGCACAATATATTATTACGTTTTATGCTTGGGGATTCATAGGGAGTATACATGAATATAAAACGTATTGGGTTGTGTGTACTAGCGTTGATTGTAATGGGCCTGTCCTATTGGCTTGCCGTAGGTGGTAATTATGACAGCAAAACAGTACGCATAGATCCAGAAGAGCATACACTAGTAAATTCTAGTGATGCCATTATTTCAAAACGAATATTAGCGATGAAGTCTATGGATTCAAAAGTTTATTTTTTAGGTTATGAAGGCTACGGTATTTATAATCTATCTGATAATACACTTCGGTTGATGCCCGTTAGCTTCCGTGGTCAACATATAGAGCCACCGAAGACAGAGAATTACCAACGTGGTTTACGAGAGATTACTACGGTAAAAACTTTCTCTGATTTTAGTAGTCAAGAACAATCCATACTTAAGGATTTATTGGAATCTACTGATAGAGGGGCTCATTACTATGGTGACTTTTACCATTCTGGTTATGAGTCATCCCTCATCGACATGAAGGACCAGTATTTTATAACGAATACGGTACGTGCCTTGAAACGTGTGAATCATACATTATATGTATATGATGCGTCAGGGTTCATTATCATTGATTTAGATAATCGCCGAATACAAGGGTTCTTTAATAATCGTCTCGGTGGGGAAGGACCTAAAGGTGTACCTGATAGTTTGCGTGGCCATTATGGTTCAGATTTCACGATGATATATGCATTGTCCAAGTTAGATCCAAAGGATTTAGAGATCTTATGGTCAATGCGAAAGCAATATTTAGAAAAGTCACCACAAGTGATGGAGAACAAGGATTTATTCCCTCTTAATCTTGATGAGATGACTTTATAGGAGGTATATTATGCTTTGGTCAATTATTGTAGGTGGTTTCATTGGTTTTGTAGCTGGTCGCATTACTAAAAAAGCGCAAAGTATGGGGATTATTCTTCGTGTTATTGCTGGCTTAGTTGGTGCTTCCGTAGGCCAAGCGTTGCTTGGTACATGGGGTCCAAGCCTTGCAGGCATGGCATTGATTCCGTCCATCGTTGGTGCAGTTATCGTGATTGCTGTAGTCAGCTTCTTTACTGGACGAGACTAATTATATAAGGTAAGGACTAGTATAGGATTTCCTATACTAGTCTTTTTTATCGTTTTATATCTATTTTCCTATATACCTATGAGAAAATAGGTATATAATAGTTTATGTATTTTAGATTTAAGGTATATTAATATAGCTTAAAATTATCGGTTCATATATTGGGAACCGTTGATTTAAGTGGAAGTGTATTAGAGGATAGATATCTTTTAGTACTACAAGTAGGAGGCCCTTATGAAGTTACGTAAAGTAGGTATTATTGGCACTGGACATGTAGGTTCTCATGTAGCATTTTCTCTTGCTCTACAAGGTGAAGTAGATGAATTATATATGATGGATATTGATGAGAAAAAAGCTAAAGCACAAGCCATGGATATCAATGATGCAGTTAGCTACATTCCTCACAAAGTGACAGCTACTGCTGGCCCAATTGAAGAATGTGGGGATTGCGATGTTCTCGTATTTAGTGCAGGTCCTTTACCAAATTTATACCAAGATCGCTTAGAAAGTCTTGGTGATACCGTTGAGGTTCTAAAGGATGTTATCCCTCGAATTAAAAAGTCTGGATTTGATGGGTTTATTATTTCTATCTCTAATCCTGCTGACGTTGTAGCAACTTACTTATGTAAACATTTAAATTGGAATCCTAAACGGATTATTTCCAGCGGTACAGCCTTAGATTCTGCACGGTTACAAAAAGAATTGGCTCGCATTTTTAATATCAGTAATCGTACAATTACAGCATATTGCTTAGGTGAACATGGCGGCAGTGCTATGGTGCCATGGTCTCATGTATATGTACAAGGAAAACCTCTTGTAGAATTACAACAAGAATTGCCTCATAGATTCCCTACACTTGACCATACGCAAGTGCTAGATGATGTTAAAATTGGTGGTTATCATGTATTAGCCGGTAAAGGTTCCACAGAATTTGGCATTGCCAGTGCAACTACAGAATTAATTCGCGCTGTATTCCATGATGAAAAGAAAGTATTGCCATGTTCTTGCTATCTAGACGGACAATATGGTGAAGAAGGTATCTTTGCATCTACACCAGCAGTTATTGGTAAAGATGGTATTGAAGATGTATTTGAATTAAAGCTTACCGAAGAGGAATTGGCTTTGTTTAAAAAGTCTTGCGCTGTTATTCGTGAATACGCTCATAAAGCAGAGTCCTTGTAAGGCTTCGTATCTGTTATATAAGTCTAGTGCTGATAAAAACAAATATCTATAGAGAGAGAATATATAAACCTAACAGAAACTATAGATAATTTTATTTAGTCCCTAACAAGGTTCTATGATATAATTAAAAAATGACAGTATACAGATGATGAATATTTTTGGGGGACATTATGAGTCAAGACACTATGGAAGTACAACGTCCAAAAAGGCCGCGCAAACGGGTTCGCCCTAATCGCAAAGCGCAGGATCAACGTATTATCCTCATGTGGATCAAGCGAATTGGTATAGGGATTATGGTGCTGCTATTGTTAGGGCAAGCCTATCGCTTGGTGGCTGTATATCAAGAAAAACAACATATTGAGCAACAATTGCAAGAATTAAAACAGCGAAATGAAGAACTAGAACAGGAAAAGGCAAAGTTGCAAGATCCAAAGACCATCGAGGGGGTGGCTCGAGAGGAGTTAGGCCTTGTTAAACCTGGTGAAGTACCTTATGTAAAATAGGTTGACTTTAGTAATTTAGATTCGCATTAGTTTGTAGTTTGAGGTTTCCGCATTAATTAGGAGGTTGCATGGCAATCGAAGTTGGTAACATTATTGATGGTACCGTATCCGGTATTACAAAGTTCGGCGTATTTGTTGATTTAGGAGAGAAACAAACAGGTCTAGTTCATATTTCTGAAGTAGCGCATGGGTATGTCGAAGATATTAATGCCGTATTAAAGGTTGAAGATCCAGTAAAGGTTAAGGTTTTATCTATTGAAGGTAACAAAATAGGCCTTTCTATTCGTCAAACACAACCTAAAGAGACAGTCAATGAAGAACGACGCCCTCGTCGTGTTCAATCTAAACAAAGCACAGAGGCTTTTGAAGCCAAAATGAAATCATTCTTGCGCGATAGCAATGAACGATTGCATGATTTAAAACGCAATACAGAAGGTAAACGCGGAGGCCGAGGCGGTCGTCGAGATTAATAGTGAGAGATGGCATTGAGCCATCTCTTTACTTATGTCTAGGCTTTCACAGTATAATAGTGTTAGAGGAATACTAATTATGTAAGGAGCGATTATGAAGTTAGCTATTATCGATATTGGATCTAATTCAGTGCGCTTATTATTGGCTACCTATGAGAACAATATATGGCACTATGAGCCCAAACAGTTATGGACCACTCGATTGGGACAACGAAATGCAGATGGTACATTGCGATCTGAATCGATGGATGCATCGTATCAGGCCTTTAAGGATATTAAAAAATTGGCAGACCAATATGGTGCGGACTATTGTTTTGGTTTTGCTACTAGCGCTGTTCGTGAGGCTCAAAATGGGCTTGAATTTATGGAACGAATCACGGAATACTGCCCTATGGAATGGCGAATTTTATCAGGTGATGAAGAGGCTATTTATGGATTTAATGGTGCCTTGGGAGATCAGTTGAATGATGGTCGTCATTATACGACTATCGATATTGGTGGGGGGAGTACAGAACTAGCT
Organism: uncultured Veillonella sp.; assembly: GCA_900549845.1. Classification (GTDB taxonomy): domain Bacteria; phylum Bacillota; class Negativicutes; order Veillonellales; family Veillonellaceae; genus Veillonella. The sequence continues at coordinate 7,846 of URPT01000015.1, forward strand.
TTAGGAAATAAAGACGGTGTATATTGGAGTCGTTCTTACCCAGTGGGAGCAGTGCGTTTACAATCTATGTCTGACGAAGGACCTCAACGGGTATGGGAAGAAACTCGATTCCTTTGGGACCCGATGATGATTCAAGGCGAATTTGGTGAATTTATTGGCATTGGTGGTACCTTAACGACGCTAGCGGCTATAGATTTAGGTCTTGAAAATTATGATGGTACAAAGGTGCAAGGTCATAAATTAAGTCGTGAAACAGTAGAGGGCATTATTCTAAACTTGCGTTACATGAGTCGCGACGAGAGATTACAGGTAAAAGGTTTACCTGCAGGCCGTGCTGATATCATTGTAGCTGGTGCAGAAATTTTGACGTCCTTTATGGATGCCTATGAGGTTCCTCATGTATTTGTGAGCGATCAAGATGGTATGGAGGCGATGGCCCGTGAATGTGAAAGCACTCGTTCGAACCGTTAATCACACCTTAAAATCGCATAATCTATTTCCTGAAAATAGTCGAATCTTAGTGGCGTGCTCCGGTGGACCTGATTCAATGGCTCTATTACATCTATTGAAAGACATTGCCATACATCGACATACAACGTATGAACTAGGTGTGGCCATCGTAGATCACTGCATTCGTCCTGAAAGTAAGAAAGAGGTTTTGTGGCTCCAACAGCAAGTGGAATCTTTAGGATTACCATTTTATTCTGCTACATTTGATGTGCCTCGCTTGAGCAAGGAACAAAAAACGTCTGAAGAAACTATGGGACGCCAAGTACGGTATCAATGGCTTATAGAGGTTGCAAAGTCTGAAAACTATGATTATATTGCGGTGGCTCATCACAAGGATGATCAAGCAGAGTCGATTCTAGCACATATCATTAGAGGTTCGGGATTAAATGGTTTGGCCGGCATGTCTGTAGTAAGCTCTGAATATGCTACTCCTGTAATTAGACCGCTGTTAGAGGTTACAAAAGAAACCTTATTGGCTTATTTAGAGGTGAAGAGGATTTCCTATTGTGTTGATCGTACGAATGAAGATGTGCGATACCAACGAAATAGGATTCGGCATCGTATTATACCTGAGTTAGAAGCTATTAACCCTAATGTAGTAGATGCTATTGTTAGATTGGGAAAATCCGTACATGAAGATGTATTAGTTATGTCTGATTTAACGGAGCAAGCTTTTGAAAAACTTGTGACTGTAGGTGCTGATGGGGTGAGTTTATCTCGCCGTGCCTTACGACAAGAATCATTGGCAATACAACGGCGCTTATGGCAGCGTTTAGTGAATACGGTAGACCCTGATATAACGCTTTATGCAGCCCATCAAGAGCAATTACTTGATATTGTTAACACCGGGGAAGAGAAAACTTTCACTATTAAAAGTATAAAAGTAACCGCTCAATGTGATACAATAAAAGTATATTGCGAACATTAATATGAATCGTGGAGGTCATATAGATGCATCAAGATGCAAAAGAGATTTTATATACAGCGGAACAATTACAAGCTCGTGTAGCAGAGTTGGGTAAAGCAATTAGCGAAGACTATAAAAATGAATCTGTCGTGCTTGTAGGGGTATTAAAGGGAGCTGTCGTTTTCTTTACAGACTTAGCACGCGCTATTGATGATAGTGTAGATGTAAGTTTTGACTTTATTTCTTGCTCTAGCTATGGTAGCGGCACAACAAGTACAGGGGTAGTACGAATTTTAAAAGATTTAGATCGCTCTGTAGAGGGTAAGCATGTACTTGTTGTTGAAGATATCGTAGATACTGGTACAACATTACATTATTTATTAGAAAATTTACATGCTCGTGGTGCTAAAAGCGTACGCCTTGCAGCGTTGTTGAATAAACCAGATCGCCGTAAGATGGACGTAAATGTTGACTATGTAGGCTTTATTATTCCTGATTACTTTGTTATCGGTTATGGTTTAGACTACGCTGAAAAATATCGTCATTTACCATATATCGGTATTTTGAAGGAAGAAATGTATCAAAATTAAAAATATGATATAATATATGAGTGCATCTCTCAATGAGATGTACTCAATTCGTTTATACAACTAAAAATTATTATTGAAAGGGGTAATCTTTTGGGTCGATTTACAAAAAATATCGTCCTTTATTTACTTATCATTGCCGCTTTCGTTATCGCCATTGACGCTTTCTCTGGTCAAAGTGCGAATAAATCTGAATTAAGCTACACAGGATTTATTCAACAAGTACAACAGAAAAAGGTTGAGTCCGTAACGATTACCAATGATCATGGTATTAAAGGTAAACTAAAAAATGGAACAGAATTCAATTCTTATGCGCCAACTGATGAAACATTAATTAAAACATTACAAGATAATGGCGTTGAAATTACAGCAGCGCCACCTGAGCAACCAGCTTGGTGGATGAGCCTTTTAGGTTCTGCTATTCCTATTATCATCTTGGTAGTGTTGTTCTTCTTCATTATGCAACAAACACAAGGTGGCGGTGGCCGAGTGATGAACTTTGGTAAAAGCCGTGCTAAATTGATGGGTGAAGGTAATGTTAAGGTTAGCTTCAAAGATGTAGCAGGTGCGGAAGAAGCAAAACAAGAATTAGAAGAAGTAGTAGAATTCTTGAAGGATCCAGGCAAATTTACAACTATCGGTGCTAAAATTCCGAAAGGTGTATTATTGGCAGGACCTCCAGGTACAGGCAAAACATTACTTGCTAAAGCTGTTGCTGGTGAAGCAGGTGTACCATTCTTTACGATTTCTGGTTCTGACTTTGTAGAGATGTTCGTTGGTGTTGGTGCTTCTCGTGTGCGTGATCTTTTCACACAAGCGAAAAAGAATGCTCCATGTATCATCTTTATTGACGAAATTGATGCGGTTGGTCGCCAACGTGGCGCAGGTCTTGGTGGTGGTCACGATGAACGTGAACAAACATTGAACCAATTGCTCGTTGAAATGGATGGCTTCGGTGCTAACGAAGGTATTATTACTATCGCAGCTACAAACCGCCCAGATATTCTTGACCCAGCGCTCTTGCGTCCAGGTCGTTTTGACCGTCAAGTTATCGTAGGTCGTCCAGACTTACGCGGTCGTGAAGCAATCTTAAAAGTTCACGCTCGTAACAAGCCGTTGGCTGACGATGTAGACTTGAAAACAATTGCGAAGAAAACACCAGGCTTTACTGGTGCCGACTTAAGTAACTTGTTAAATGAAGCGGCTTTATTAGCGGCTCGTCTTAACAAAAAAGTAATCACTATGGCTGAAGTTGAAGAAGCTAGTGAAAAGGTTAGCATGGGTCCTGAACGCCGCAGTCACATTGTGAGTGATAAGGATCGCAAGTTAACAGCGTACCATGAATCTGGTCATGCTATTGTGGCACATTTGTTGCCTCATGCAGATCCTGTTCATAAGGTAACAATCATTCCTCGTGGTGCAGCAGGTGGTTACACTATGATGCTTCCTACAGAGGAACAAAACTACAAAACAAAATCTCAATTATTAGCGGATATTCGCGTAGCTCTTGGCGGTCGTGTGGCAGAGGCTTTGATTTTGGATGAAATCAGTACAGGTGCTTCTGGTGACCTTCAAAGTGTAACGAATACAGCGCGTGCCATGGTAACGCGTTGGGGCATGAGCGATGAGCTTGGTCCTATCGTATTTGGTGAACAACAAGAACAAGTATTCTTGGGTAAAAACCTTGGCCATGAACGCAACTACAGTGAAGAAATTGCTGCAAAAATCGATACTGAAATTCATCGTATCGTTGAAGATGCTTATAAAGATGTAACAAAACTTCTTAGCGATAACGAAAAATTCTTACATGATATGGCAAATGCTCTATTAGAGGAAGAAACAATCGATGCAAAAGCGGTAGATAATCTTTACAAATATGGTACAACAAAAGCTCCTGAAATAGAGGAACCTAAAGCTACGTTAGAAGCGGCAGGTATTGTAGTGCCAGAGGTTGTAGATGCTAATGAGCACACTTCTACAGTGGAAGCTCCTAGTGAAACACCTTCTAATGAAATTAAATAATGGATACTGTCCAAATAAAAGAGCTGATCTCCTTGGAGACCAGCTCTTTTTTATTGTCCATCATGGATGTGACGGGTTGCTAAATATTCTTGTATGCGTCGTTCCTTAAGTGATTTTAAATATTTCTGTGCTAATACATTCGGTATGGCTACGCCTACAGCGATGCCAACGATAGTTAAAATACCTGTTACGCCATTCTGCACCATATAAACAAGTCCAGATTCATTGAGTGCATTGATGTGAAGAATATCGAATAGAAAACGATAATATAGAATCCCTGGCATTAATGCGATAGCAGACGGCACGATAATAATCGTACTAGATGTTTTAAGCCAGGTAGAAACTTTTACATAAATAATACTCATCACGGCTGCCCCTACAAAGGTGGCCCCAGCAATAGAGAAGCCCAATTCAACAGCTAGTAAATTACGAATAAATACACATAATACACCGCCGATACCGATTGAGAGCAAGAGGCGTACAGGAGCATTAAATAAAACAGCGAATGAGGCAGCGGCCATAAAAGAACCTATAATCTGTTCAATAGATAGTACATGAGGTTTAATATCTACAAAACTAAAGGCCGGCATTGGACTAAAGTGTAAGGCCATGGCCATGCCCAATGTCATACTACCAACGATGAGAATTGTTCTAATAGCTCGCGTAATGCCCGATAGGATATGGTTGTTGATTGTATCGATAACAGCATTGATAAGAGGCACCCCTGGAATCATAAATAGGGTACAGCAAACGAGAACATAAACTAACGAGTCTTGTTCGATGTGTGAATAGAAGCCGTAGGCAGAAACCATAGCGGCAAATCCACCTAATGCAATACCTACATATTCATTACAACCAAAGCGTACGGCTAGCGTTCGTGTGAAATAGCCAATGAGAGAGCATATAATTGTTACTATGAAGGCTATTATATCACCACTATATAGAAAGGCGAGGCCTGCAGAACCTAGGGCACATGCAATACCCTTAACCCAATCAGGATATACAGGAATGGTAGAATCTAATTTTGAAATGAGTTGTTCATAGGTTGTGAGCGAGTAATGTCGTTCGAAGGCGCGCCATGTGAGTTTAGATACGGCATTGATCATGGCCATATTGGGAACATGAACTGGTGTTTTTCTAAAAACTGTTATGGACCGTTCTTTGTGTAATAGATTTACCATGATGGTGGTATATGAAATATGAATGTTTAAGTAATTATGAGGAATACCCATAAATGTGGCAGCTTTTAACATCTCCTCAATGATCCGATTTGTATCAGCACCACATTCCATAAGTAACTTGCCTATGTTTAATAGAACATCAAGTTTTCTGTGAATATGGATAAATGGGTTCTCTAGAACTTCATTTTTTTCTTCTAATGTAAATTGTTGCATATATCTCCCCAGATAATGATAGACCATACTATTGTTATCTTTTACATAAGGTATAACTTAATACTACATGTATTATACCATTAATTATTTTAAATAATCCTTGCATTTTATAGGGTACACTTGTACAATCGAATTGTAAACCTAGGTTGACAAAGAAAGGGGCTCTAAACTATGCGTGATGAAGTATTAGAATTCTTGAGACAAAACCAAGGTAGTTTCGTATCGGGACAAGATATGTCAGAAGCGTGTCATGTTTCGCGCACAGCTATTTGGAAGCATATCAAAGCATTACGTCAAAAAGGCTACAAAATAGAATCTTATACCAAGAGGGGGTATCGATTATTGGAGGAACCTGATTTGTTGAGTCCATTAGCAATGAAGCAAATCTTAAAAACAGATGTATTTGGCAAACGGTATGTCTATATGGACACTACCGAATCTACAAACCTAGAAGCTCGTCGTTTAGCACAACAAGGTGCAGAAGAAGGCACTGTTGTTGTTACAGAGGAACAGGCTGCTGGCCGCGGTCGTTTATCTCGTGGATGGTATTCTCCATTCGGAAAAGGTCTATGGTTTAGTCTCATTTTACGCCCTGACTTTGCACCAGTAGAAGCACCGAAGTGTACATTGATGGCTGCCGTGGCATTAACAAAGGCATTTCATAAAATGGGCCTTACAGATGCAGGTATTAAATGGCCAAATGATATCCTTGTAAATGGTCGTAAATTAGTTGGTATTTTGACAGAAATGTCCGGCTCTATGGAGGAAATTTCCTATATTGTTATGGGCATAGGTGTCAATGTAAAGACTAAACAAGAAGAACTTCCAGAAGAATTGAAGTTAATCGCTACGTCATTAACAATGGAAGGCATTGATATTGAACGGACAGAAGCTTTTAAAATTATTTTGGAATCCTTAGAACATCAATATTATGAAGTCCTCGATAGTGGCTTTGAGGAAACATTAAATGAATGGCGCCAATTATCGGTAACTCTTGGTGAGGAAATTGAAGTGAGAGCACCAGGAAATACCTATGAAGGGGTAGCTACAGATATTGATGAAGATGGTAACTTATTAGTAAGAATCCCTGATGGGACAGTTAAACGTATTGTGGCAGGGGACGTGTCAATTCGTCCGCGCAAATAGGAGGCATTCATGTTATTAGTAATTGATGTGGGGAACACCAATATTGTTCTCGGTGTATACGACAAGACAGAGCTTGTAGGTCACTGGCGTATTTCCACGGATCGCGTTCGGACCACCGATGAATATGGCATGTTGATGATGAATTTATTCTTCCATGATCGCAAGGTTGATGTGAAAGATATTAAAGATATTATCATTTCCTCAGTTGTGCCACCGTTGATGCCTACATTAGAACGGGTATGTTTACGTTATTTTAATGTAAATCCTCTCATTGTTGGACCTGGTACTAAGACTGGTATCGCTATTAAGTATGATAATCCTCGTGAAGTAGGGGCTGACCGTATCGTAAATGCTGTGGCTGCACATGAACAATATAAAGGTGATTTAATCATTATCGACTTTGGTACGGCTACAACCTATTGTGCAGTTCAAGGTAATGGCGATTATATGGGCGGTGTAATTACTCCAGGTGTTACAATTTCTGCGGAGGCTTTATTCCAACGAGCTGCTAAATTGCCACGTATCGATGTCAGAGATCCTGGTCAAGTGATTTGTCGCAACACCGTATCTTCTATGCAATCTGGTATGTTTTATGGTTACGTAGGCCAAGTAGAAGGTCTAGTATCTCGTATGAAAGCTGAAATGGGCGGACAAGTAACCGTTGTGGCTACAGGTGGTTTAGCACAGCTTATCAGCAGCGCTACAGACTGCATTGACCATGTAGAGCCTATGCTTACATTAGAAGGCTTACGCCTTATTTACGAAAGAAATAAATAATGCTACTATAATATAGTTACGTATAGGTAACAAAGTAGTGTACATTCGGGTACAGCTTATGCTGTACCCTTTTTGTTAGGGGATATAGAATTATATGAACAATAAACAATGGCAAATAGGATCCGTCAAAATTGATGGTCAAGCCATATTAGCGCCAATGGCCGGGGTTAGCGATATTGCCTATCGTTTACTGGCCAAAGAATATGGCGCTGCCTTGGTATGTACCGAAATGGTAAGTGCTATGGGCATTAAATATAAAAATGAGCGCACTCATGAATTGTTGCGCCTTGAAGATGTAGAACGTCCTGTTTCTATGCAAATCTTCGGTTCTAATCCAGAGGCGATTGCCATCGGTGCAAAGGTTGTAGCTGATGCGGGTGCAGATATTGTAGATATCAATATGGGTTGTCCTGTTAAAAAAGTTGTTTCCTCAGGGGATGGCTCTGCACTTATGAAAAATCCTGATTTGGCGGCACGCGTAGCAGAGGCGGCAGTTAAGGCTGTCGATGTACCTGTTACTGTGAAAATGCGTATCGGTTGGGATAGTGAATCCATCAATGTAGTAGACTTTGCAAAGCGCATAGAATCTACAGGGGTCGCAGCTATTGCTGTACATGGTCGTACAAAGGAACAGATGTACAGTGGCCATGCGGACTGGTCCTATATTAAGGCTGTAAAGGAGGCTGTGTCTGTACCTGTAATTGGCAATGGTGATATCGTGGAACCAGAAGATGCGAAGCGCATGCTCGATGAAACGGGATGTGATGCGGTAATGGTAGGGCGTGGTGCACAGGGGAATCCTTGGATCTTCGGTCGCATTCACCATTATTTAGAGACCGGTGAAGTGTTACCGGCGCCAACTGATATTGAACGTCTCGATATGTTGTTAAAGCATTTTGATCTATTGTGTCAATATAAGGGGGAGAGTATGGCCGTTAAGGAAATACGAACTCATGCAGGCTGGTATATGAAGGGACTCCCTGAATCTGCATATTGGCGCAATCGTGTGAATACAATTCATACCGTAACAAGCTTTCATAATGAGCTAGAATCATATCGTAAAATACTGTCTGAAATGTAGTCAGATTGACAAATGTACAGTATTTTTATATAATGGTTGAGATAATTTAGAAATAAAAGATAAGGTGTCATCTTACTATGGCACTTTTTTCTTATTTTATTTATATGTAGAAAGAGTGGGGTACCCATGGCAGACGTAAAAGAAACATTACTTACCGCCGAAGGTTTAAAGAAATTAGAAGAAGAATTAACGTATTATAAATCTGTACGTCGTATTGAAGTGTCTGAACGTATTAAGACTGCTATTGAATATGGCGATATCAGTGAAAACTCTGAATATGACGATGCAAAAAATGAACAAGCTTTCATCGAAGGTCATATTGTAGAGCTTGAAAATAAAATTAACACTGCGAAAATCATCGACGAATCCGTAAAAGGTGATGTTGTATCCGTAGGTAGCAAAGTAACTGTATTAGATACAATGTACAATGATGAATTAGAATATGTTATCGTTGGTTCCTCTGAAGCGGATCCATTTAACAATCGTATCTCTAACGAATCTCCTGTAGGTAAAGCTATTTTGGGCAAACGTAAAGGTGATGAAGTAGAAGTTTCCACACCAGATGGTCCTGTTACATTCAAAGTGTTAGCAATCCAATAATTTACATTTACTGACGAAGAGGCGATAACATGAGTGAAGAAATTAAAAATGTACAAGAAGAGCTGAATGAGCAAATGCAAATTCGCCGCGACAAATTGGCTGAATACGAAGCGGATGGTATCTATCCATTTGGTCAACGTTTTGTTGTAAAAGATAATGCAAAAGACATTAAAGATGACTTCTTCTTGAAATATGACGGTCAACCTGTAGTTATTGCAGGCCGTTTGATGACAATCCGTTCCCATGGTAAAACAGCATTTGCGAATATGCGTGATAAATCCGGCGATATTCAAGTATATTTCCGTAAAGATGTATTGGGTGAAGATGCTTATAAATACGTAAAAATGCTTGATATCGGTGATATTATCGGTGTTGAAGGTCACGTATTTAAAACTCATACAGGAGAAGTTACAATTAAAGTTAACAAATTAACTTTGTTATCCAAATCTTTACGTCCATTACCAGAAAAATGGCATGGTTTAAAGGATACAGAACTTCGTTACCGTCAACGTTATGTTGATTTAATTGTAAACCCTGAAGTGCGTGATACATTTGTAAAACGCTCCCAAATCGTTGCTAAAATTCGCGAATATATGATGCGTGATGGCTTTATGGAAGTAGAAACACCAATGATGCATGCTATCCCTGGTGGTGCTGCGGCTCGTCCATTCATTACTCATCACAATGCGCTTGATATCGATATTTACATGCGTATCGCGCCTGAATTGTACCTCAAACGTTTAATCGTTGGTGGTATGGACCGCGTATTCGAAATGAACCGTTGCTTCCGTAACGAAGGTATCGATAACCGTCATAATCCAGAGTTCACTACTATCGAATCCTACCAAGCTTATGGCGATGTAGAAGATGCAATTCGCTTAACAGAAAACCTTGTGTCCTACTGTGCTCAAGAAGTTCTCGGTACACAAGAAATCACATACCAAGGTACAGAAATCAATTTGACTCCACCTTGGAATCGTATCACAATGGCTGAAGGTGTAAAAAAATACACTGGCGAAGACTTTGATGCAGTTACAACTGTAGAAGAAGCTCGTGCTATTGCAGATCGCTTAAATGTAGAATACACAGAAAATGATGGTATTGGTAAAATCTTAAATCTTTGCTTCGAAGATTATGTAGAAGAAAACTTGATTCAACCAACTATTGTATATGGTCATCCAAAAGAAATTTCTCCACTTGCTAAAGCAAGTCGTGAAAATCCTTTGGCTACAGAACGTTTTGAAGCATTCATTTATGGCCGTGAATTGGCAAATGGCTTCTCCGAGTTAAATGACCCAATCGACCAAAAACAACGTTTCTTGGATCAATTGAAAGAACGTGAAGCAGGCGATGATGAAGCTCACCGTATGGATGAAGACTTCGTTACTGCTCTTGAATACGGTTTACCTCCAACAGCTGGTTTAGGCGTTGGTATCGACCGTCTTGTTATGTTCTTAACAGACTCTGCATCCATCCGCGATGTATTGTTGTTCCCATTGATGAAACCAGAAGCTCCTAAGCATATTGAAGCTGAAGAAGAAGCAGCTGAATAATCTAAAACTAAAAGACTCCCTATTCTTTGAGTAGGGAGCCTTTTTATTCGTTATATGTTTTATACTATGTTTTATTCCATATGTGTTGATGTATATATCGAGTGTGATACATAGTTAGGAAAGGAGGAGGCTGTGAAACATTTAAAGATTGCTTTATCTGATTCTGTACAATCCAAAATTAGCTCTATAGAGGGTCGTATATGTATTCCTGTTTGTGATACAGATTTTATAGATGTCGGTGCCGTTGTTATTGGTGATAGTGACTTAGAGCTTATCAATAATAATCAAATTCATACCTTTGGTATACCTGTTATTGTCCTAAGATTTGATGAATCTAAGGATTTATCTTTTTATAAGGATCGTATAGCATCTATTATAGATTTTTCATCTACAAATATGGACGACTGTAAATCAGAGATAGAAAAGCTTGTAGCAAGCTATGAAGATTCTATTTTACCACCATTTTTCAAGGCTTTATCTGATTATGTAGGGGATCAAAATTTGCAATTTGATTGCCCAGGACATCAAGGTGGGCAGTTCTTCTATAAACATCCTACAGGTCGCGCTTTCTACAATTTTTCGGGGGAGAATATATTTAGAGCAGACCTTTGTAATGCGGATGTAAAATTAGGAGATCTTTTAATTCACGAAGGCTATGCTTATGATGCGCAAGCACATGCAGCAAAAGTCTATAATGCTGACAAGACCTATTTTGTATTAAATGGTACATCTTCAGCGAATAAGGTAGTTCTTAATGCCCTTTTAACACCAGGGGACATTATTTTATATGATCGGAATAACCATAAATCCATCTGCCATGGTGGTCTTGTTATGTCTGGTGCTACCCCTATATATCTTGAAACAGCACGCAATCCTTTTGGCTCCATTGGAGGTATTTTAGATCATTGTTTTGATGAAAGTTATATTCGATCTTTGATTGCAGAAAAATTCCCTGAAAAGGCTCGAGCTAAACGTCCTATTCGGCTAGCAGTCATTCAATTAGGCACCTATGATGGTACGATTTATAATGCTCGACAAGTATTAGATAAAATTGGTCATCTTTGTGATTATATTTTCTTTGACTCTGCTTGGGTCGGATATGAACAGTTTATTCCTATGATGAAAGATTGTAGCCCGTTACTGTTAGAATTGGGCCCTGATAATCCAGGGATTTTGGTGACTCAATCTGTTCACAAGCAGCAAGTAGGTTTTTCTCAAACTTCTCAAATTCATAAGAAGGATAGTCATATAAAGGGGCAAGACCGTTATGTAGATCATAAACGTTTTAACAACTC
>URPT01000016.1 GCA_900549845.1 uncultured Veillonella sp.
AGCAAGACGTTCTTGTAATTTTTCACGGTCGAAATCAGAAGATGTTTCTTCAACTTGTGCTTCTTCAACAATATCCTCTTCATCTGGTTCAATCAAACCATAGTGTACACGTACTTTATGATCAATTTCTTCAAAAATATCTGGATGATCTGCCAAATATTTTTTAGCATTTTCAGACCCTTGACCAATCTTCTCTCCATTATATGAGAACCATGCTCCAGCTTTTTGAATAATGCCTAAGTCACTAGCGATTTTTACAAGCTCACCTGTTTGTGAAATCCCTTCACCATACATAATTTCAACAAAGGCTTCTTTAAATGGTGGAGCAACCTTGTTTTTGACTACCTTAATTTTAGTTTCCTTACCAACATTTTGGTCTTTTTTATCACCAGTCCCTTTGATTTGCGTATTTCCACGTACATCAAGACGTACTGATGCATAGAATTTTAGAGCACGTCCACCAGGAGTTGTTTCTGGATTACCAAACATAATACCAACTTTTTCACGCAATTGGTTGATGAAGATAACAACAGTTTTAGATTTGCTGATGATACCAGTCAATTTACGCAATGCTTTACTCATCAAACGAGCTTGGAGACCTACGTGAGCATCGCCCATTTCACCATCGATTTCGGCTTTAGGAACCAATGCTGCAACGGAGTCAACTACGACGATATCTACAGCGCCACTGCGAACAAGGGCTTCTGTAATTTCAAGAGCTTGTTCACCATTATCTGGTTGAGAAATCAACAAGTTATTGATATCTACGCCCAAATTACGAGCATATACAGGATCCATCGCATGCTCCGCATCAATAAAAGCTGCAATCCCACCTTGTTTTTGCGCTTCTGCTACAGCGTGAAGAGCTACTGTTGTTTTACCAGAGGATTCTGGACCGTAGATTTCAATTACACGGCCACGAGGGAACCCACCTACGCCAACAGCGATATCGATTGCAAGAGAACCAGATGAGATAACCTCTACGTTCATGCGATCTGCTGCTTCACCAAGACGCATAATAGCGCCTTTACCAAAGTCTTTTTCAATTTGTTTTAACGCGTTATCCAACGCTGCTTGTCTGCCATCTACAGCCATTCTTTTATTTCCCCTTTTCTGTTATATAAGTATAAACATAGTAAAGTGCTAGTTCTGCTGCACTTTGTCTAATATCTTCACGATTACCAATTAAATTAGCCTTATGAGCCACCGTTCCATGAGGTCCAGTAACCCCAAACCATACAAGACCAACTGGCTTTTCAGGACTACCACCGCCAGGACCAGCTATACCAGTCGTAGAAACGGCATATGTTGTTTGACCAACAGTTCGTGCCCCCTCAGCCATAGCCTTAGCAACTTGCTCACTAACGGCCCCATAGGTATCTAACATATCTTGAGGTACACCTAATACACGATGTTTGACATCATTACTATAGGAGATAACACCGCCCATATAGTATTCACTGCTGCCACTGACATTAGTCAACAACTTGCCGACTAAGCCAGAAGTACAGGATTCAGCAGTACTAATCGTACTATGTTCCTCTAATAAAGCACGACCCAGAGTTTCCTCCATGGAAATAGATAAATCGCGACCTACCCGAGAGCTTAACCGTTCTCGAATGATAGCATCCCAAGGATTGAGAAGCTCATATGCGGCCTCTAAGGTATCAGCCTTAGCCGTAATGCGCACCTCAATATAGCCTTTTTTGATTAACAACGCTATAGTCGGATTTGATTGATTCTTAATGAGATCCATTAAGGTATTTTCCAAATCAATTTCGCGAATATCATATATACCATATCGATAAGAGGTAACCACACCTTGTGAACCAAAGCGCTCATACAAATATGGAACTACACTATCTTGGAACATGCCCTTCATTTCACCAGGAGGTCCTGGCAAAAGAATATATGTAGTATCTCCGTCTTCAACGACAACACCTGGTGCTACACCTACCGGATTATGTAGTACCTTTGCACCTTCTGGCAATTGTGCTTCTCGACGACTTGCATCTGGCACAGTACGTTTTACACGTTGGAAAAATTTTTCAACCTCATACATCGCCTCTTGATTAAATATAATCTTCCGGCCCACAGAATCGGCCAATACATTCCGTGTAATATCGCCCTGTGTCGGGCCAAGCCCACCAGTACTAATAACAATGTCTGCCCGAGAGCTAGCTAACTGAAAAACTTCAGCCATACGCTTTGGGTTATCCCCTACGACAGATTGATGAGCAATAGTATATCCTAATTTATTTAATTCTTGTGCTAGCCAAGATACATTAGTGTTAACTGTATCACCTAGCAATAACTCTGAACCTGTAGAAATGAGTTCTACAATCATCAGATCACCTCCACAATCGAATGTATCGAGCTGTGTTTTATTCTACAACCGTAGCTACTACGTCGTAAGCAAAGCCCTGCTCTACTTGTACCTTAAGAATATCTCCAGGTTGAATCTCTTCTCCGCAGTCTTCAATGTACATATTACCGTCTACATCAGGTGCTTGAGATTTTAAGCGTCCTTTAGCGAGTAATGTACCATTCTCACCTTCCTCGATTTCTTCTACCATTGCATAGTCAATAGTACCTTCTAAATCGCGGTTATTTTCTTCAGAAATAGCGGCTTGGATGGACATGAGAATATGATAACGGTCTTCTTTGACCTCTTCTGGCACTTGGTCTTCACGCGCACCAGCTGGTGTACCTTCCTCTTGAGAGTAAGTAAATACACCCATATTATCAAATTTGATTTCTTTTACAAAGTCGCAAAGTTCCTCAAATTGCTCATCTGTTTCACCAGGGAAGCCAACAATAATAGATGTACGCAATGTAATATGTGTAGGAGCATTTCTAATTTTCTTAAGCAACCGTTCAATATCATTGCGATCATCTCGACGATTCATTTGTTTTAAAATATCGTTATTAACATGTTGTAATGGAATGTCTACATATTTACAAAGTTTTGGCTCATTAACGATAAGATCTAACAATTCATCGGAGAAGAATGTTGGATATAGGTATAACATGCGAATCCATTCGATACCTTCTACCGTAGTTAACTCCTTAAGCAATGTAGTCAACAAAGGCTTTCCATCGTTAAGGTCAATACCATAACTAGTTGTATCTTGAGCAATCAGAACAACTTCCTTAACACCTGCTGCAGCTAATCGTTCCACTTCAGCCTTAATAGACTCGATAGTACGACTGCGGAATGCACCACGCACCTTTGGAATAATGCAGAAGGTACAACCATTGTTACAGCCTTCCGCAATTTTTACATATGCACTGTAACGAGGTGTTGTTTGAATACGAGGCATGCGTTCATCATAGATATTTGTAATATTCTCCATAATACAACTACGATTGCCATGCTCAATAGCATCAACAGCTACCATGATTTGGTCCCATGCACCTGTACCAATCAAAGCATCAATTTCAGGAATTTCTTTGAATAGCTCATCCTGATATTGTTGGCTTAAGCAACCTGCTACAATAAGGCCTTTACATGTACCATCTTCTTTATATTGAGCTACTTCAAGAATGGTATTAATAGACTCCGCTTTGGCTTTCTCAATAAAAGTACAGGTATTTACGACGATAAGATCTGCTTCGCTTAGGTCCTCTGTAATCGTATAGCCATTATCTTTCAATAAGCCTAACATTACCTCTGTATCTACTAAGTTTTTAGCACAACCTAGGCTAACATATCCTAATTTCTTACCCATTCTATATCCTTTCTTAACAAGATTATTTTCAATTTACTACCTTAATAGGATCTATATAACTGAGTTATTCCTTACGGAAACGCACTTGACTAACCCAGTGATTTAGTAATAATTTTTTACCCTCAATGGTGTAACCGCCATTTACAGGCCATAAAATTAGCTCATGTCCCAATGAGTCTTTTGGCTCATCCATTTCTGGGTTTGTAAATATATAGGTGAAGTTATTTTCAACCATATACTTTGCAGTCTTTGTAGATAACAACCAATTAATAAATTCGACGCTATCTGCTTTGTGTTTTGAATTTTTTAAGACTGCCGCACCTGTTACATAATAAGAGGTTCCATCCGTTGGATAAATGACCTTAATCGGGTATCCGTGACGAGTATATTGGGCCGCATCAGATAAATTACCAATGCCGATATTAGACTCTCCAAGCGCCGTTAAACGAACTGGGGTAGACAAGAACTTAGCATGTTGTATTACATGAGGTTTTAAGCTATATAAATAGTTTAACGCTTCAGGCTCCCCTCTATATTCCACCATGTTATATAACAAGTTCGCCGCATTCTGAGAGGCTACAAAATCGGTCATTACAATGGTCCAATCCCCTTGTTTTGCCAATGTATCCCATGTAGTAATATATTTACCAACCCCATTGTAGAAGGTATCATTTTGAACAAATACGATAGGATCATACCAAAGACCTACCCAATATCCATTTGTATCCTTTAGATTGTCACGAACCTCGTCAATTTTCTCATTAACGATAGGTGTATATTTTCCAGTATTAGCACCTACAACAAGGTTATCCTCAGAGGTAAGTACAATATCCCCAGATGTATCAGCTACATTTGAGGCCGAACGTTGCGCCATTTGCTCTTCTGTAAGAGGCATAACTGTAACTTTTACATTCTTCTCATCTTCATAACGATCGGCAAGCAATGTAGTTATATTATTTGGTAAGTCTGTATAAACTGTAATCTCACCACGAACAGGCTCTTTTTCATGTTCCAATTGTTCTTGATGGTAAAAGTTTACGCCATAGGTCAACATCCCTACCACAAAAAGGGCTAAAATGCCCGGAGCAATCCATCGTTTCATATATGCCTCCTATAAGACATAAAGCATCCCCAAATGAGATTAGTAAAACTAATCTCTATAATTAACGACCACCACGGCTTTTGTTAGATGGACGACCTTTAGTCATACCACTGCGAGATGATCTTCCCTTACTACGCTGCTCACCTGACTGACGTCCGCTGCGACGATTATTAGCTTGTACTCTATTGCGGTTTCCACTGCCCGTACCAGTACGATTATTATTGCGACCAATTGGGCGTGGTGGAATCAAACATTCTGGTCCAAATCCAATTAAATCATGCCGATTAGCTTCAATGAGTGCTTCTTTAACAAGATCATAATTTTCAATATTTTTATATTGCATTAAAGCACGTTGCTTAGCTTTATCTCTACCTTTTTTGGCTACGTATACAGGCTTTCCATCTAGAGGATTAATACCCGTATAGTACATACAAGTCGATAGGCTGCCCGGTGTTGGAATAAAATCCTGTACTTGTTCTGGATACATATGTTGATCACGCAAGAACTCCGCTAATTCAATAGCATCCTCCAAGGCACAACCTGGATGAGAACTCATAAAGTATGGCACTAAATATTGCTTCTTACCAAGCTTTTTATTAGCCTCTTCAAACCAAGATTTGAAAGTAAGAAACTCTTCCTTACCCGCTTTCCCCATCATATTGGTAACGCGTTTAGATACGTGTTCTGGTGCTACCTTCAATTGACCACTAACGTGAAACTCACACAGCTCTCGTACGAAGTCTTTATTGTTATCTGCTAGAACATAGTCATAGCGCAAACCAGAGCGAACAAATACCTTTTTGACCCCTTTTAGCTTACGTAATTTACGGAGTAATGCAATATAATCATCGTGATTTGTATTAAGATTTTCACAAGGCTCTGGAGCCGCACATGTACGACCTTTACAAGCGCCATATACAGCTTGTTTATCACATGCTAAATGACGGAAGTTTGCCGTAGGGCCCCCAACATCGTGAATATAGCCCTTAAAATTGTCCATCTCAATCATAGTTTGAGCTTCGTCGATTAAAGACTCATGACTACGATTTTGGATGATGCGACCTTGATGATTGGTAATGGCACAGAATGAACAGCTACCAAAACATCCGCGTTGACTTACAAGGCTAAACTGTACTTCGCTTAATGCTGGTACGCCACCCTTATCATCATATTTAGGATGCCACTTGCGAGTATACGGCAAGTTATATACGCCATCCATTTCCTCCTGCGTAAGTGGCAATGCAGGTGTGTTTTGGACAAGATATCTATCGCCATGTTTTTGTACTACTATACGACCATAGAATGGATCTTGTTCATCATACTGCATACGGAATGCATCAGCAAAAGCCATCTTATCCGCTTTAATTTCCTCAAAAGATGGACACTCAACATAGTCTATAGTAGGGATTTCCTTGGCCATATAACAAATACCACGAATAGATGGCAAGGACTCTTTAAATCTACCTTGATCTAACGCATCAGCTAATTCTACAATTTGAAGTTCACCCATACCATAAATGAGTACATCAGCCTTTGAATCAACTAAAATAGAACGACGCACAGTATCTGACCAATAATCATAATGACCAAATCGGCGTAAGGACGCCTCTATGCCACCGATAATAAGAGGCACATCACTGTAAGCCTCCTTCATACGATTCGCATATACCAAGGTAGCTCGATCTGGGCGATGGCCCGCTTCACCACCTGGAGAATAGTCATCTTGTCGACGAATTTTCTTTGCGGCCGTAAATTTATTGAGCATTGAATCTAGATTCCCTGCTGTAACAAGGGATGCTAGACGCGGTTTACCAAGTTTTTTGAAAGCCTCTACATCATTCCAATCTGGTTGATCTATAATGCCTACACGATACCCTTTGGATTCTAAGTATCTGCCGATAACGGCAGGAGCAAAGGACGGATGGTCTACATAGGCGTCCCCACTGATGAGGACAAAGTCTAATTCGGCCCAGCCACGTTCCTTCATATCCGAAGGTTCTGTTACTAAAAATCTATCCATCGATTGAGTAAATGCCTTTCTTTCCTTTTATCAGAAAAGGAATAACCATAGTAAAAATAATGCCATACAGAACAAAATTATGCCTAAAATAATGCGTTCCTGTACAATAGAACGTTGACGTTTACGTTGACGCGTTTCCAAAGACATGCGCTTTTTAGATGTTTGATATTCAACGAATTCACTTTGCACCAAATTTGGTGTCGCTTGCGCTTTCTGCCGTGTAACAGAACGCAAAGAAAAGGTATCTATATCACCTACCTGACTTTGATAAGCTTTCACCAAGCGATCACCATCAAGATCTAAATAATTACCGTAATTACGAATGAAGCCTTTTACGTAGACCTGACCAGGAATGATGTCATATTTACCATCTTCGATAGCTTCCAAATAGGTTGTCTTAATGTGCAGCACTTGCTCCACATCTTTAAAGGTTAGATTACGTCTTACCCGTTCACGTCGTAATTCTTCGCCTAATTCAGCCATTTTCGTTCCTTTCTAACTCTACATACTACTCATATCGTAATCATTCAATTATTGTTCATCATTGGAGTCCGAGAAATATCGAGCCTTTGCTTGTTCAGGACTCATTAAAATTTCTCGAGCCTTACTGCCCATGCTAGGGCCAACGATTTTAAGATCTTCCATCGTATCTACAAGGCGAGCCGCACGAGTATAACCTATGCGGAATCGACGTTGCAACATGGATACAGAAGCTTGACCAGATTCCATTACAAGGTTAACAGCACGCTCTAATAATTCATCGCGGTAAATATCATTTTCTTCAGATGATTCTTTCTCTGTTTCCTTTTCAGCCTCTTGCGTAACAGTATCATCATATTCTGGTTCTCGTTGAGCTTTTACAAATTCTACAAGATGTTCCACCTCATCATCAGAGATAAATGCACCTTGTACACGAATTGGTTTATTCGCCCCGATTGGAGCAAACAACATATCACCTTTACCGAGTAATTTTTCTGCTCCCGCCATATCGAGGATGGTACGGGAGTCAATTTGAGAACCTACGGCAAAGGAAATACGACTTGGTACATTAGCCTTAATAGAACCAGTAATAACGTTAACAGATGGACGTTGTGTAGCAAGTACCATATGAATACCCGCAGCACGCGCCATTTGTGCTAAGCGGCTAATAGATTCTTCAATATCATCAGGCGCTGTCATCATAAGGTCAGCTAACTCATCGATGATTAATACAATCAACGGCATAGCCGCTTTAGGATGTGCTTCGTTATAGCTCTTTATATCGCGTTTACCAGACGCTGCAAATGCTTTATAACGTGCCTCCATTTCACGAACAGCCCAGCGCAATACAGCAGCTGCTTTTTTCATGTCTGTTACAACTGGCGCCATCAAGTGAGGAATGCCGTTGTAAATAGACAATTCAACCATCTTAGGGTCGATTAATAGTAACTTAACTTCTTCCGGTTTACGACTAAATAGAATACTGGAAATCAATGTGTTAACACATACAGACTTACCAGAACCCGTAGTACCTGCTACGAGCAAGTGAGGCATCTTCGCAAGGTCAGTAATAACAGGTTTACCTGCAATATCCTTACCAAGACCAACTGGAATGCCACCACGAGCATCCTTGAAGTCACTGCAATCAAGAACATCGCGCAAATGTACAGCCTCTGTTGTCTTATTAGGAACCTCAATACCAATAGCGGATTTACCAGGAATTGGCGCCTCCATACGAATATGTTGAGCCGCTAAATTAAGGGCAATATCATCTGTTAAATTAACGATTCGGCTAACCTTCACACCTGGTGCAGGTTCAATTTCATAACGTGTAACAGTTGGGCCTTGCGTTGCATTAACGACCTTAGCAGTAATGCCAAAGTTACTCAATACATTTTCAAGCATCATTGCATTTTGTGCTACTTCTTCACCATTGCTTTGACTCCCCTTCCCTTTCGCCAAAATATCAAGGCTTGGGAAATGGTAAGGTCTATCATAGGTACGGTGAATTTGACCCTCTTTAGACACTGCCACTTGTGCTGTATCTTCTGTAGTACTAATGGTAGACGGTACTTGCAAGCTCATGCCATTCATACCTGCACCAGCACTTACAGAACTTGCAGCAGCACCTGTTCCAGGTACAGCAGAAGCTATAGCAGCGTGATTAGTTTCCAACGGACCAATCGTTGTATTTTGATATGTGAACTCCGGCTGTTCCACATGAGTATTGTCTACTGATTCAGAATCATCTGTATACCCTTCATCTGGAGTATATGTATAATCCTCATCTGGAACATATACATAATCATCACCTGTAGATCTACTAGCATCAGAGAATTGATCGAAATCATCTGCATCATAAGACTTAGCATCACCAGAAGCTTCAGAAATATTCGCCAATTGTTCCGCTGCTCGATTGCGGGCCTCTATCTCGGCTAATTCTTTCCAAGATGTAGGAGCCTTTGGTGTTTCCACAGTTGTCACTGTGTCTACCATAGGTTCATTATCTACAACCGCACTCGTTTCAAAGTTATCTCGATCGGTAGTGATACCTCGTTTTTCCAATGCATCTAGCGCTTGATCGGCAGCATCAGCAAAGCGTGTATCCTTTTCCCTGTTATACGCTTTACGTTGCTCTGCTGCTTCTTTACGTTGTTCGTTCCAGTCTTCAAAGACTTCTTTAGCTACAGCCACCTTTTCAGCAGCCACTTCTTTAGCTACATCTAATCCTACTTGAGTTTTATCCGCCGCTTTTTGCAAGCCACTGCGCAAGGATAAACGGGTAATTAGAATACCAAAGGCAAGTAATAAGAACACATCTAAAATGATAGCCCCTAGTTCACCTAATAATGTGCGAAGGAATGTAGCGATGGCGCCACCTACAACACCACCTTGATTAGCCAATTGTGTTGTGATGAGTTCCTGCCCCTCAGGAACGCGCCACAATGGAACGAGAGCTAGCAAAAATAGGAAGAACAAGATCATTACAACGCCTCGTTTAGTAATGGAAATAAATGTTCCCTTATATAATAATCGCCAGCCTACCCAGAAAACGCCAAGACATGGAATAATACCGCCTAGGCCAAAGCCATAACGGAATATACCTGTTAAAATCTGTCCTACAAGACCGAGTTCAAAGCCAAAGAACCCGAGCAGGGAAATAACTGCAAAGGCAATGATAATTAAACCTTTAACTTCGCTACGCAAGGAAAATCCTTGAGATTTATTTTGCTGTTTTGTATTTGTTCGCTTTCGTCGTGTATTGCGTTTTTTGGTGGAAGTTTTTTCTTCTGCCATAAATCTATACAAACCCCTTACTATATAACACTACTGTAAATTAACTTATCATTATATTATAGCATATATCGAAGTATTTAGTTAGCTTTTACGCCGTTCCTCCCAGTCACGAAGTAACTGTTCTTCTTTCCCCCTTTTAATGCCATTGTAGTATGTAGCATCCACAAGAGGTGTTGGTAAATACTGCTGTTTTACATAGCCATTTGGATAGTTATGAGCATATTTATAGGTGTTCCCATGGCCTAGTTTGCTAGCACCACTATAATGACTATCTTTTAAATGATCTGGCACCTGGCCACAATCCTTGTGGCGCACATCAGCAATAGCTGCATCAATCGCCATATAAGCAGAATTACTCTTTGGTGCTAACGCCACATAACATGCAGCCTCGGACAATATGATACGCGCCTCTGGGAAACCTACCATATGGGCCGCTTGGGCGGCAGCGTTTGCCAAAATCAACGCTTGTGGATCTGCAAGACCAACATCTTCAGCAGCACAAATTACGATACGACGAGCGATAAAGTTAGGATCTTCGCCAGCTTCAATCATACGTGCCAAGTAGTGCATCGTCGCTTGCACATCAGAACCACGCATACTTTTAATAAACGCAGAAATCGTATCGTAGTGACTATCGCCTTTTTTGTCGTATGTATAAATACGGCGGCCTACGACCTTTTCAAGGACCTCTATAGTAATAGCCCCTTCATCGGGTACCATTGCTGCAGCTTGCTCTAAAATATTTAACGCCATCCGCCCATCGCCATTGACGAAAATCCCCACATCTTCAAGAACCTCATCTGTCACCTTTAGATGACGTTTACCAAGACCTACTTCTTCATCTGTAATAGCACGACGCAAAATTTGGCCTATAGCCTTTGGTGTAAGCGCCTCTAGCGTAATTAATCTTAGACGAGATAAAAGAGGTCTATTTACCTCAAAAAATGGATTTTCTGTGGTAGCGCCAATGAGGATGATTGTGCCATCCTCTACACAAGGTAATAACACATCTTGTTGGCTTTTATTAAAACGGTGAATTTCATCGAGGAATAAAATGGTTCGTTGTTGTAAAGACCGCACCCGCTTACGAGCATCCTCTATGATATTACGCAGCTCACCTATTCCCGCATTAGTAGCATTTAAATTTACAAAATGACTATTACTAACCTTAGCAATAATACCTGCCAGTGTAGTTTTACCCGTTCCACAAGGGCCATAAAAAAGCATAGACGGAATTGTATCCTTTTCAACCATGGCGCGCAAGAAAGTCCCCTTCCCTACCGCTTTTTCTTGACCATATAAATGGTCCAATGTAGTAGGACGCATACGCACCGGTAACGGTTCATACGTATTGGTGGGCGCCATATCAAATAAACTATCCATTCTATCACCTCACTCCATAACATCTTATCTATTAACTCTAAAGTTTTATAAATCGTACAGTCCAACAAATTGTATTCATTAAGAATATAATTAATAGATCAATAGCCTATAATAGCGATATTGACTGCTCTTTTCTATATATAGTATATGACATTACATGCCATTTTTACACGCAAAAAAGCCCCACCATGCCGTAATGTACCGCGTTTTGATCCTGCTTAGGGCAGGTGGGTGTCCTCCTCATCCTTCAGTTGTCCCGTAAGGGCGTAACGTTCAGACGAGAGTTCGGACTCCCGAAGTAAATGTGTTGGCTCAAAACTGCGATATCACACGCACATGGCAGGGATATCTTATACATAAATAGTATCAGAAAGATTCGTAATTAACAAGTCTTGACATTTCAAATTTAATCAATTCTTGCCTATGTTTTTACACCAAAGATTGCTCTTCTTCTTCCTCGATATCTGGTTTAATATGCAACTCTTTTAATTGCTTAGGTTCTACTTCAGATGGAGCTTGGCTCATTACATCAGAAGCAGATTGAGTTTTAGGGAATGCGATTACGTCGCGGATAGATTGACGTTTTGCCATCAACATAACAAGACGATCAAGGCCGAATGCACAACCAGCATGAGGAGGTGCACCGTATTGGAATGCATCAAGCATGAAGCCGAATTTAGATTTAGCTTCTTCTTCAGATAAACCAATAGCTTTGAATACTTTTTCTTGTACATCGGATTGGTAAATACGCAAGGAACCGCCACCGATTTCAACACCGTTCAATACCATATCATAAGCAATCGCTTTTACGCTGCCAGGATCAGATTCCAATTTATCAAGATCTTCATGACGAGGCATTGTGAACGGATGGTGCATTGCAACATAACGTTTTTCATCTTCGTTATATTCAAACATAGGGAAATCAGTTACCCATGTGAATGCCAATTTATCTTGGTCAATCATGTTCATGCGGCGTGCCATTTCAAGGCGCAATTCACCTAATGCACGTGCCACAGTGGCAGGTTTATCTGCAATCATCAATACAAGGTCGCCACCTTTAGCGCCCATTTTTTCACCGATATTGCGGATTGTATCTTCACCTAAGAACTTCATGATTTGAGACTTGATGGAACCATCTTCATTGAAGCAAGCCCATGCAAGGCCTTTTGCACCGTAACGGTTTACATATTCAACGAGGTCATCAAGTTCACGACGTGGAATACCAGCATCGCCAGGTACAACGATACCTTTAACTACACCACCGTTATCGATTACAGAGCGGAATACTTTAAATTCTGTATCTTTAACAAGATCAGTTACATCAGTAAAGGCCATGTCGAAGCGAAGGTCTGGTTTATCAGAACCGTATTTATCCATTGCTTCATCCCATGTAATACGAGGCATAGGCAATGGAATTTCTTTGCCCAATGTAGTTTTAAATACATGAGCAATCATTTCTTCAAGCATAGAGTAAATGTCTTCTTCATCTACGAAGGACATTTCCAAGTCGAGCTGAGTGAACTCAGGTTGACGGTCTGCACGCAAATCTTCATCGCGGAAGCAACGAACGATTTGGAAGTATTTTTCATAACCAGCAACCATCAAGATTTGTTTGAAAATTTGTGGAGATTGTGGCAATGCATAGAATGTACCAGCATTTACACGAGAAGGTACTAAATAGTCACGAGCGCCTTCTGGTGTAGATTTAGTAAGCATTGGAGTTTCAATTTCCAAGAAATCGCGGCTATCGAAGAAGTCGCGCATTGCTTTCGTTACTTTGTGACGCAAAATCAAGTTGCGTTGCATTTCTGGACGACGCAAGTCAAGGTAACGATATTTCAAACGAATATTTTCATCTACATCGATATCATCTTGGATATAGAATGGAGGAGTTTTAGCGGAGTTCAATACGCGCAACTCTTCACAGTACATTTCGTATGCACCGGTAGGAAGATTTGGATTGATAGCCGCTTCATCACGTTTTGTAATTTTACCACGTACACAAAGTACATATTCGTTACGAACATCCTCTGCTTTGTGGAAAGATTCTACGTTATGATCTGGAGATGCTACCACTTGTACTACGCCAGAACGATCGCGTAAATCCAAGAAAATCAAACCACCGTGGTCACGACGGCGTTCAACCCAACCACATAATACGACCTCTTTACCTACCTCTTGTTCAGAGATGGTGCCACAACCGTGCGTACGGTGTAAGCCTTGCATTGTTTCCATTCTAATTGTCATCCTTTCACCAAAGAAGTTATACGTTCAGAAACTGTATCAAGTGGTACAGTTTCTTGTTCACTAGTTTCCATGAATCGGATTATGGCTTCCCCACGAGCCAATTCATCATCACCCAATATGATAACATATTTTGCATTAATTTTGTTAGCATATTTTAATTGTGCCTTCATACTCTTGCCCTGTCCGTCCATTTCAACGGTTACATATGCATCATGTAATGCTTGGCAAATTTTGAAAGCCTCTACCTTAGCCGCATCACCAAGCGCCACTACAAATGCAGATGGTTCAACAGTTGGTTCAGGCAACAAGTTTTGCTTTTCAAGAGCTAATAGCAAACGTTCCATGCCCATGGCAAAGCCAATGGCTGGCGTATGAGGACCATCAAGTTCCTCTACAAGGCCATCGTAACGACCACCACCTGCTACGGCACTTTGTGCGCCTAATGGAGTATATTGTACTTCGAATGCTGTCTTTGTGTAATAATCTAGACCACGTACAAGGCGAGGATTTAATGTATATTGCACATTTGCAGCCGTTAAATATGTCTTCAATTCTTCAAAGTGATCATGACACTCTTCACATAAATGTTCGTGAATTTCAGGAGCACCTACGGACAAGGATTTACATGTTTCATTTTTGCAATCCAAGATACGCAAAGGATTTTTATATAAACGTTCTTGGCAATCACTGCATAATTGTTCTTTTTTAGGTTCAAAGAATTCAATTAATTTTTCACGATATACAGGGCGGCATGTTGGGCAACCTACAGAGTTCACCTCTACATTAAGGTCTTTAAGGCCAAAGTCTTTCAACAATTGTACAACCATACAGATAACTTCACTATCTACCACTGGAGATTGAGAGCCTAGTACCTCTGCACCAAATTGATGGAATTGACGGTAACGACCTGCTTGTGGTTTATCATGACGGAACATAGGTCCCATGTAATACCATTTTGTAAGGCCTTCTTTACCATATACTTTATTTTCTAAGTAGGCCCGTACAGCAGAAGCCGTATTTTCAGGACGCAATGTGAAGCTAGAGCCACCGTCATCGCCTGTAGTAAATGTATACATTTCCTTTTGTACTACATCTGTAGTTTCACCGATACCACGCAAGAATAATTTAGTATCTTCAAAGGCAGGTGTGCGAATTTCATTGAACCCGTATACTTTACAAATTTCACGCATACGTTGTTCAATATAGTGCCAATTTATCATTTGCTCTGGCAAAAAGTCTTGTGTACCTCTTGGTTTTCTAATAGCCATTACACAACCTCCCAAAATTTCTCACAAATTCTATGTCGTTTCTCTAATAGTGCATCTATCGTTGCGTGGTAAACATCAACATCCTTTGGCATGTGCTGTTTCAATTGACGATATTCAGGGGCGCGCATCCATTTAGATGAGCTACCAGGTCCCATGGATAGAATACTTTGTCGCTCTTCCATTATCTGAATATTATATTCGCACGCTTTACCTGGCAAGGTATAGCCAATATTCTCTAATTGCCCTCTCATATATTGTTGGCGATATAGATAATATGGCACATAGCCAGCTGCTTCAAGACGCTCTTTACCATATTGTACCATTTCTGCTACGAGATGTTCTTCAGGAATATCATCTTGCATATGTAAATCATACAATGGGCTACCACGTTTTAATGCTAACGTATGAATTGTAACATTTTCCGGCAAATTTTGACATACGTAATCCATATTCTCTACCATGTTTTGCATCGTTTGATGCGGTAAACCTGCAATAAAATCCATATTTACAGCAAATGGTGTATTAACTTTTACATATTGTAACAATTCATCAATATCTTGCGCACTATGTCCACGCCCAATGCGCCGCAAAATATCGTCTTGCATCGTTTGTGGATTAATACTGATACGATTTACACCAAAATCGAGCATAGATCGTATCTTCCGAGGATTAACAGAATCTGGACGCCCCGCCTCTACAGTAAACTCATGTCCTTCCGGCACTAAAACAGATAACTGTTTTAGGACTTGGTGAAAGTCTTCATTCCCTAATACCGTCGGTGTACCGCCACCCATATAGAGGGTATCTACCGTTAAGCCATAAGACTGAGCAATATCTTTCATATCATCCATATCACGGCCTAAAGCTGTTAAAAATTGACTTTTATCAGTGTAATCCTGATAAAGACCATAAGGAAACGAGCAGTACACACAACGCGTATCACAGAAAGGAATGCCACAATAGAGACTTACCTTTTTATGGTCTGTATCAGCTAAAAATGGCCGTTGATACTCACCGATAGCCCCCAAGGTCGCAAGCTTTTCCATAGACACAGAAAACTCGTCCCTAATGTGACGAGTTGCTGCGTGGACAGAGCCATATGTATCTATATATTTATGTAGTAGCTTTGTAGGGCGCACACCTACCATAGTTCCCCACGGAGCCTCAGCAGGTAAGCCTTGATATTCACGCAAATAGCGCAATAAGGCTTGACCAATTTGACGACGACCCATAGATGAAATATCACCGTCAAAAATTTTTACGGTCTCCCCAATGGTTACAGTCAAACGATATAAACCGTCTAACTCTATAGCCTCTAAAATAACCTCTGGATTAACCTTATCAGAGAATAAACCAGCAGCACCACAGTTATGGGCTACTACGGAGCCAAGTGGTAATGGCCCCGTATATAGATATCCATTAAGCATGGTGATGAGCCATACGTTCTAATTTTTCAAGTTCTGCTTCAGTCATATGATTTTGGCAATCGCTGCAGTAACCATATACTTTCAATTGATGGTCAATAGTGCGGAAGTTCAATTTTTTAGCGATGATAGACTCTAATGTTTCAAGCATGTCGTCTTCGAACTCGGATACTTTACCACATTTTACACAAATCAAATGATGATGGAAATGAGCGAACTCTTCATCATTTAATTCGTAACGGTTACGACCATCACCGAAATCAAGACGTTTTAACAAATCAAGTTCAGTGAATAGATCAAGTGTTCTGTAAATGGTAGCCAAACCGATATCAGGAGCAACTTCTTTTACAAGTACATATACGTCTTCTGCGCTCAAATGGTTTTCATCAGCATCGATGAAGGCTTGTAAAATTGTTTGACGTTGTGTAGTTAATTTGTATTTTTTATCTTTAATGCGTTCTTTTAATTTCTCTAATGTTGTATTCATGATAACTATCCCCTTTACTTCTTACAAAAGTTTTATAAAACCTACGCCCCAACGAATGGGTTGTATTGTTTTTCATAACCTATATTTGTTTCTGGTCCATGACCAGGATATACCATTGTATTGTCAGGCAATTTATAAAGCTGAGTTTTAATGGATTCCATTAATGTCTCATAAGAACCATTTGGAAAATCTGTACGACCTACGGAATCTCTAAAGAGAGTATCTCCTACAAATACAAGACCTTCCATGTAATAACATACCCCACCTGGCGTATGCCCCGGTGTTTCAAGCACTTCAAGGTCAATAGCACCACAGGTAATGTGGTCACCTTGTTTAACCTCAATAATGTCAGCCTTTACCTTGATTGGTGTTGGATTACTATAAGCGCTGAGATTGAGTTCAGGATCTGACAGATACGGTATATCACCCTTTTGAATATATACAGGCACATGATATGTATCTACAATCTCTTGAACGCCACCAATATGATCACCATGACCATGGGTTAATAAAATCGCCTTTGGTTTCAAGTCGTGCGTCTTTAGAGACTCTAATACTTCAGCAGTAGCAGGATCAATAATGAAAGCTTCGCCTACCGCTTTATCTCCAATAACATAGCCATTAGTCCCTAATGGACCTAATGGCATGCGCATAAGCACTAATTGTTGTTCACTCATTAAGCCCCTCCTTTACTACGCTGTACTGTATATACTTCACGAATACGGCGCAACTTAGTCATAACAAAATCAAGTTGTGAAATATCACGGATATCGACCACAACATTGATACTTACAGTTTTAGTATCTTCTTGAACCTTAGCATTGATGTTTGTAATGGTGATTTTTAACTCTGAAAGTACTGCCATAACCTCCATCAACAGACCATTTCGATCGTATGCTTGAATATCAATACCTACATGGAAGGATTCACCAGAGGAACCATCCCAAGAAACTTCAATCATACGCTCTAAATCTTCTGGCGTATGGCCAAGGCTCGTACAATCGGAGCGATGGACAGATACACCACGACCACGCGTGATGTATCCGATGATATCATCACCAGGAACTGGGCTACAGCATTTCGCCATACGTACCATAACACCAGCTTCCCCTTTTACGAGAACGCCCGTACCATTCTTGGTCGTTTTTGGCCCTTGAGCTTTTAACTTCTCAATGATTTGTTCAGTGCTGCGCTTAGATTCTTCTGCTTCTTTAGATTTTTTATAAAGTTCAATTAACCGCAAGAGAACAGTGCTGACAGGAATACCACCATAGCCACAAGCAGCAAACATTTCCTCTTCAGTACCTGCTTTCAGCTGTTTTGTAACTTGTTGGAGACGATTATCAGCGATTAATTCTTTCCAACTATAGTTTAATCGTTTTGCTTCTTTTTCAAGTGCTTCTAGGCCTTTTTCAATATTTTCAGCTTTATTTTCACGCTTGAACCAGTTGCGAATTTTGCTCTTACTTTCAGAAGAGCCTACGATATTAAGCCAATCAAGACTTGGGCGACCTGTTTTAGATGTAATAATATCTACAATATCGCCATTTTGTAAGGTGTAATCTAGCGGTACAATTTTACCGTTTACCTTAGCCCCTACACAGCGATGACCAACATCGGTATGAACACGGTACGCAAAATCAAGTGGAACCGAACCGATAGGCAATTTAACAACATCGCCTTTTGGTGTGAATACAAATACCTCACCAGAGAAAACGTCTAGTTTTAACGCATTAACTAGTTCTGTTGGATTACTTGTATCTTGCCATTCAAGAACTTGGCGTAACCAGGCAACCTTTTGGTCGAAATCCTTATCGCCATTTTTATTGCCTTCTTTATAGCGCCAATGAGCAGCAACACCATACTCAGATACACGGTGCATTTCCCATGTACGAATTTGGATTTCTACAGGTTGCCCCATGGTACCGATAACCGTTGTATGCAAGGATTGATACATATTAGATTTCGGCATGGAAATGTAATCCTTGAAACGATATGGCAATGGTTTCCACAAGCTATGCGCAATACCTAGTACGGCATAGCAATCTGGAATTGTATCAACAATAACGCGAACAGCAAGCAAGTCGTAAATTTGAGATAAATCACGGTTGTCCTTTTTCATCTTCTTGTAAATACTGTAGAAGTGTTTTGGACGACCTTTTATATCTGCCTTAATATGAGCTTCCCCTAACGCTTTTGTAAGTTGGCTCATCGTATCATTTACAATGTCCTCACGAGCTTGGCGTTTTTGTTTCATTTGATCTACAAGATCATAATATTTTTCCGGCTCTAAATAGCGGAATGATAAATCTTCTAGTTCCCATTTCACATTGAAGATACCGAGTCGATGTGCTAGAGGAGCAAAGATTTCTAATGTTTCCTTTGCAATACGCTTTTGTTTGTCGCTACGCATATGCTTTAAGGTACGCATATTATGTAAGCGGTCCCCCAATTTGATAACAACGACGCGCACGTCCTTTGCCATCGCTAAAATCATCTTCCGATAATTTTCCATTTGGCGATCTTCTTTTGTTTCATATTGGAACTGGTTTAATTTCGTTACACCATCAACGAGGAAAGCC
>URPT01000017.1 GCA_900549845.1 uncultured Veillonella sp.
GGATAGAAGATGTTTCAATAGATAGTTTTGCACAGAAGCGGCGGAAGCCGATAGGCATGCGAGGGGACCACAATACAGTGAGGTTTGGTTCTGGAGCAGGACCAAGGTTAGTCAATGTATGTAGGTAACGGAAGGACATTTTGGAAACCAATGTACGGCCGTCAGTACCCATACCACCGATGGATTCAGTAGTCCAAACAGGATCGCCTGTGAACAAGTTATTGTATTCGTGGATACGTGCGAAGCGTACCATACGCAATTTCATGATGAAATGATCTACAAATTCTTGAATTTGCTCTTCTGTATATGTGCCATTGCGAAGGTCACGTTCTGCGTAGATATCTAGGAATGTAGAGTTACGGCCGATGGACATAGCAGCACCGTTTTGCTCTTTAATAGCGCCAAGATAGCCGAAGTAAATCCATTGCATAGCTTCTTTCACGTCTTTAGCTGGTCCAGAAATATCGTAACCATAAGATGCAGCCATTTCTTTTAATTCTTTTAAGGAACGGATTTGTTCTTGAATCTCTTCGCGGTCGCGAATTACGTCTTCAAGCATATCACCCATAGTAATGCTGAATTGCTCTTTTTTATCTTCGATGAGGTAATCGATACCATACAAAGCGATACGGCGATAGTCACCGATAATACGGCCACGGCTGTAAGCATCAGGTAAACCAGTTACGATATGAGCTGTACGAGCGGCACGCATTTCAGGTGTATATACATCAAATACGCCATCATTGTGAGTTTTACGGTGCTTTTTGAAGAAGTCTTCTGTTTGTGGATCCATTTTGAAGCCGTATTCTTCAATAGCGGATTTCGCAGTACGCAAGCCACCATAAGGGAACATAGCGCGTTTTAATGGTTTGTCAGTTTGCAAACCAACAATCGTTTCAAGGTCTTTGTCGATATATCCTGGCGCATGGGCAGTAATGTGTGTGGCCACGGAAGTATCAGCATCGAGCATGCCGCCTTTTTCACGTTCTTCTTCATAAAGCTTCATTACTTGTTCCCACAATTTTGTTGTTCGTTCTGTAGGACCAGCAAGGAAGGAATCGTCCCCTTCATAGGGGATATAGTTTCTTTGAATAAAGTCGCGTACATCAACGGCTTTATCCCACACACCTGTGTTAAAATCTTTCCATGCAGTATGTTGCATTTTGCACCTCCATAAAAGGATATAACTATAGATTTCTATGCCTATAGTGTACAATGTTTGTCCTGATTTAACAAATTTTAAATGATATATATTTTCAATACATACTATGCAATTTTCGTAAGAATGAATGTTATTTGTAATTTAATAATATTGAAAACACTATATAAATACATTGAAAGTATAATTAATTACTTAATTTGTTTGAGTTTGAATTTGGGGGAACTAATTATTATATTATCTTTAAATAATGATAATTCATATCAATAAATAGAGAGTATTCGATATATTGTGATGTATCTTCTTGGAATTGTAGGGTCTTATTATGGTAATATTTAGATAGTATTGATTATGGAATTACGTAGAAAGGTAGATGCTAATGACAAATCGTATGAAAGCCATTTTAGGGGCATCTGCCACCATTGCCGTTTGGGCTACGGCGTTTCCTTTTGGTAAAGTAGCATTGCAATCAGTAGATGCATTGACACTCTCTGTAGCGAGGGTTGTAGGTGGTGCTATACTCATGCTCATTATCGGTGTATTTAAGGGATTACATATACCTACATCTTGGCGTGAGTGGGGCCTATATATTCTGCTAGGGGCTACAGGAAACTTCGTTTACCAAGTCGTTTTTAATGAAGGATTGCGAACAATACCGGCCGCTACATCTAGTATTATTATGGCTTTGACACCGATGACTACAGCATTGATGGCATTGGTAGTCTATAAGGATAAAATACGCCCTATAGGTTGGATCTTCACCATAACTGCTTTTATAGGTGTGGCTATTATTATTCTTTGGAATTCCACTCTGACCATTCCAATGGGGGCCATATGGACGTTGATTGGTATGATACTGTTTGCGGTTTATAATATTCTAAATCGCGGGCTTAGTCTGAAAGGTTATGACTCTATTACTATCGCTATGTGGTCCATGTTTACAGGTGCCATTATGGCACTACCTTTTGCAGATCATGCTATTGAAATGATTGGAGCCGCACCAATTACTGCGAAGCTTGCTATGGTATACCTAGCATTCTTTTCCAGTGCATTAGGATTCGTATTCTGGAGCTATGCCTTTGAACATGCTGAAAAAGTTTCAGATGTAACCAATTTTATGTATATCTCACCAATCGTGGCAGCTATAGTGGCAGCATTCTTATTGGGGGAATTTCCAAACATGGGACTCTATATTGGGGCGCCAATTATACTAGGATCATTGTTCTTATTTAATCGATATAGATGATGGGTTTGATGTAAAGGACCAAAAGTATATAGATACGAAAAGAACCTCAACCTTTTTAGTGTTGAGGTTCTTTTTGTGTTTGACAGTCCTTATAAATTGTAGTAATCTAAGTATACAATTAAAACATACCTTAAAGATATGTTTTAGAAAAATATTAATTCCTACTAATGCGTAGGGAAAGAGGTGGTACAGTGATTGCTATACGAAATGTAACGAAAGAGTTTGACGTTAATAAGCAAAAGGTTACTGCATTATCTGATGTAAACTTTACCATAGAAAAAGGCGATATATTTGGCATTATTGGCTTCAGTGGAGCTGGTAAATCTACACTGTTGCGAATGATTAATGCTTTAGAGGTACCTACCTCTGGTCATGTTGAAATAGATGGTGTGAATATCAATGGTTTAAGTTTTAATGAGCTTAGAAAGGTTCGTAAGCGCATCGGCATGGTGTTTCAACAGTTCAATTTGTTGAATGCTAAATCTGTGTATGATAATGTGGCTATCCCACTAATTCTTAATAAGGAGCCAAAATCCGACATTGATAAAAAAGTTAAAACCTTATTAGACTTTGTTGATTTGGGCGATAAAGCAAATGCATATCCTGGAGAATTATCTGGGGGTCAAAAGCAACGCGTTGGTATTGCTCGTGCGCTGGCTACAGATCCATCAATTCTGCTTTGTGACGAAGCAACAAGTGCTCTTGATCCAGATACGACAGAGTCTATTCTTCAATTATTAGAGCGCGTTAATCGTGAACTAGGGGTAACGGTTGTTATCGTAACTCATGAAATTGATGTAATTCAAAAAATTTGCAATCGCGTTGTGGTTATGGAACATGGAAAACTCATAGAGAGTGGATCTGTACTTGAGGTGTTTAGTAAACCAAAGCATGAAACAACGAAACGATTTGTTAGAACTGTCATTCCTGATGAAATTCCATCAACAGTGAAACATACATTAGCTTGTGATAAAAGGCCATACACAATTCTTAAAATGCATTTCTTAGGAAATAATACGACAGATAATGTTTTATATCATATTAATAAAACTTTTGATTTAGAAACGAGCGTGTTATTTGCTACAGTAACAGAGTTAGAACATACAGTACTTGGTATTTTTATTGTTCAATTTATTGGTGATGATCTTGAAGTGGGCAAGGTAAAAGAATATCTTGTGACACAAGGTATTGAATGGCAGGAGGTGACAATATAATGGACTTCTTTATGCAAGAACTTGGTGTTCCCGGTTCTCAGTTATTGCTAGCCGCAGAACAAACATTATATATGGTGTTCCTATCTCTATTCATTGGTACTGTATTAGGTCTAATTATTGCAGTTACACTGGTAGTAACAAATCCTAATGGTATTGTTAAAAATAGTATTGTCTATACCATTACAAATACTATTGTTAATATTGTGCGTTCCGTACCATTTATCATTTTGATGGTATTTATCTTGCCATTAACAAAGATGATTGTAGGGACTCGTGTAGGAACAACGGCAGCTATCGTACCGCTTGTTATATTTATTGCCCCTTATCTAGCTAGACTCTTTGAAAACTCTATTTTAGAGGTTAATAAAGGAATTATCGAGGCTGCACAATCAATGGGGGCCTCTCATTTTGAGGTGATTTGGCATTTCCTTTTACCAGAGGCAAAGGGTTCGCTTATTCTATCTATTACAACAGGTACCATAGGTCTTATCGGTGCTACTGCTATGGCTGGTGCTATTGGTGCAGGTGGTGTAGGTGATTTGGCTCTTACCTATGGTTATGAACGGTTGAACTTCCCGTTGATGCTATTTACCGTTGTTATTTTAATTATTTTTGTTCAAATTATTCAAACAATAGGTAACTACTTTGCACGTCGTGCACGTCGTTCCTGATTTGATGAAATAGATTTTAGTTATCTTGATTGTGAAAGTATAAAAGTATAGGAGAATATACCATGAAATTTAAAAAACTTCTTGCCCTTGGTGTGGCATTAGTATTTAGCGTAGCTTTTATCGCAGGCTGCGGTTCAAACAGTAGTGATAATGGTGCTAAAAAAGAATTAAGCTATAGCAAATCTCAAGGCCCTTACTCTGAATTGTTCGAAAAAGGTGTAAAACCAATTTTGGAAAAACAAGGCTATACCTTTAAAGGTGTAGATATGTCTGACTTGGTACAAGCAGACCAAGTGTTGAGCGATGGTGAAGTAGATTTCAACGTTGAACAACATACAGCATACATGAAAAACTTCAACGAAAAACAAAATGGTCATCTTGTAGCCTTAACTCCAATTCCAACAGTACCAGCAGGTATCTTTAGTGGTTCTAAAACATCTCTAGATCAAGTGGCAGATGGTGACACTATTGCAGTACCTAATGATGCATCCAACATGGCTCGTGCTTATGCGTTATTGCAAAAAATCGGTTGGATTAAACTTAATCCAAATAAAGATTTAGCGACAGTAACACAAGCAGATATTATTGAAAATCCTAAACATCTTAAATTTACAGAAATGAAATCCCTTACAATTCCTTCTGTACGTACTGATTTCGATTACATCGTTATTACTGGTGCGATTATCTATAATGCAAAAATCGATCCTAAAACAGCTCTTGCAAATGAAGATGTATTGCCACAATGGTTGTTACAAGTTGTAGTTAACGAGAAAAACAAAGATGCACAATGGGCAAAAGACCTTGTGGCAGCTTACCACTCTCAAGAATTCAAAGATTACATGGAAAAAAATAATAATGGCTTATGGTTTGTTCCAAAAGGTGAATAATATAATTTAGTAAGCTAATTACAATTGAAATATTTTTACAAAATAGATAGATAGCGATACCAATTAGATTCAATTCTTTACTTCTAACTGGTATCGCTTTTTATTGTTATAAAAGCTATTACTAAAAGTTTATTATCAATTAATAAGTATTATGATTAAGTTTATATCATCTTATTAAAATTTTTGATATACTAAATAGGCAATTATTGCAATTTTTGTTTTGAAGTAGTAAGGAGAGTTTCTAATGAAGTTGAATTGGAAATTATTCGCACCGCTTGTAGTAGCTATTCTTGTATGGCTCATCGGTGCTCCTGAAGGCCTTAGCGCAAATTCTTGGATTTACGTAAGTATTTTCGCTGGCCTCGTGGTAGGGTTGATTTTAGAACCAATACCACCAGCTTTCATCGGTATCATTGCTGTTACCGTGTCTATGTTGTTTAAGGTTGGTCCTGCACCTGTTGTAGATAAAGCAACTGGTGTAGCAAAGGCGATTACTGATGCACAAGCTATCAGTTGGGGTCTTAGCGGTTTCTCTAATGCCATCGTGTGGTTGATCTTCGCTGCCTTCATGATTGGTATCGGTTATGAAAACTCTGGCCTTGGCCGCCGTATTGCCTTGTTCCTCGTAGCAAAGCTTGGCAAGTCCTCTTTAGGTCTTGGTTATGCCATCGCTATTACGGACCTTGTATTGGCTCCGTTCATCCCAAGTAATGCGGCTCGTTCTGGTGGTACGATTTATCCAATCGTATCTAGTATTTGTCCAATGTTTGACTCCTATCCAGATAAGAACCCTCGTAAAATCGGTTCCTATTTGAACTGGGTAGCGTTGGCAACTACATGTGTATCTAGCTCCATCTTCTTGACTGGCGCAGCGCCAAACCCATTGGCTCTAGAATTGTCTGCTAAATCTGGTATTGTGGCGGCAAACTGGGGCACATGGTTCCTCGCATTCTTGCCAGTAGGCCTTATCTTGTTCATCATCACTCCATTGTTGACCTATGTATTCTGTAAGCCAGAGGTGAAAGGTTCCCCTGAAATTGCAGAATGGGCGAAGGATGAATATAAGAAATTAGGCTCCATGACACGCAGTGAAATCTTCATGGCCTTGATTTCTGTATTGGCTCTTGTGTTGTGGATTGGTGCTTCTACATTTAAAGTAAACCCTACAACAACAGCGTTGATCGTTATTATTTTGATGATTTTCACTAAGATTATGACATGGCAAGACTTCCTTGCTAATAAACCAGCATGGAATGTTTTAACTTGGTTCGCTACACTCGTACCTATGGCTTCCGGCCTTAAAAATGTAGGTTTCTTGGAATGGCTTGCTAAATCTGCTGGCGGCTCTTTAGTTTCTTTAGATCCAACAATGGCAGTTCTTGGTTTGTTATTAGCATTCTGCTTGCTTCGTTACTTCTTTGCTTCTGGCACTGCTTATGTAACAGCTATGGTAGGCTTATTTGCTACTCTTATTCTTCAAATTCCTGGCGTTGACCCAGCTCAAGTTATGTTAATTCTGTTAGTACCAATGGGGATTATGGGTATCCTTACACCATATGGTACTGGTCACAGCCCAATCTGGTTTGCTAGTGGCTATAATAAAGGCCCTGAATTCTGGAAATTAGGTGCTATCTTTGGAATTATCTACCTCGCTATCTTTATCGTGGTGGGGATTCCATGGATTCAGTTCGTAATGCCACTTTTAGGATAGCTAAATAGAGCCCCTCGTATCATTCTGCTCGCTCTCCATCCCTTGTAAGTCGAGCTTACAGAACGCTACGAGGGGCTTTCCTTATATCCGAAAATGGCATAGCTCACTTCAAGAGGGCAAGTCGCTTAGTAGATACAATGCGGCTTCTTTTTATCCTGAAATGGAAAAACTCACTTCAGAGGACAAGTCGCTGGACAGACATATGGCGGCTTCTTCTATCTTAAAATGGCAATACTCACTTTGGGATAAGCAAGTCGCTTAGTAGATACAATGCGGCTTTTTTTATCCTGAAATGGCAATGCTCACTTCCGAGGGCAAGTCGATTTGTCATAGCTCGACAAATCTAAAAAAATGAATATAATGGTGATATAATAGTAAATTTCTTATCTCGATTTTCTAAGGGAGGTGTTTATTATTATGTCTACTTTTGAGCGTATTGTGCAGTCGATTTTATATGAGCTTGGTTGTATTTTAATTGGTTGTTTGGTAATGCAGTTTGTTCCGCATGAGGGACAGCCTTTTGTATTAATGGTTATTTTTTCCTTACTAGCTATGGTTTGGAATTTTGTGTTTAACTGGATTTTTGATAAACTAGTACCAGGTGATCGATTAGCACGAGGGCCTGTAATCCGTACAGTTCATGCGGTATTGTTTGAAGGTTTATTTATGCTTGCCACAGTACCGATTATTATGTACATGATGCATATGAGCTTTTGGATAGCTTTTATGACCGATATAACGATGACATTGGTTATCTTAGGTTATACGTATGTGTATAATTGGGTGTATGATCGAGCGCGTCTATATTTTGTAGAGGCTTAATTTGAAATATGAGGTAGGTACCTCTTGTAAAATCTATATTGTATAGTAGGAGGTTCTTATGTCTACAAAGTCTATTACGGGCACAGGCCTATTGTTGGCTGTAGCCTTATTGGCGCAAAGTTTGCGTCTCATTTTCCCATTTATTCCTAATCAGGTGAGTATGTTCCTCATCGGTTCTATTACATCTGCTACCTTTGTACTCGCCACATGGCGTTATGGATGGAGGAATGGCCTCGTTATTGCTTGGATTGCGCCAGTAGTAGCACATTTACAAGGTATGTTACCATTGCCGCCGTTCATTTTGATTACCGCCCTTGGCACGACTGCCTACGTATTTGTAGCGCATTGGCTACAGTACAAACCAAAGGCTTTGCTTATTATCGTGGCGGCTTTAGTGAAAGCAGGTGTTCTTTTTGGTGGTTATTCCTTGTTCTTTTCACTGTTCCAATTTCCACCGAAGATTGTAAATACTATGTTATTTGTATCTAGTTGGCCTCAATTGGTAACATCTTCTTTGGGCATTATTTTGGCTCTACTTATTACAAAACGTACTAAAAATTAGGCTAACTTAACTTAAAGTTATGACAACCCATTCAAAATAGATATGACTTTTTAAGGGCACTCATGCAGTATGAGTGCCCATTTTTGTTGACCTTAGTCATTGTCTACTTTTATAATTAACATATTGTATACAAATATGAGGAGTTGAATGGAATGAAATTTAATACAAAATGCGTTCATGGCAGCGGTAAACCAGATAGCACTGGTGCAATTTCCCCTGCAATTTATATGTCTAGTACATTTTCCCATCCAAAGTTGGGTGATACTACAGGTTATCAATATACGCGTGAATCTAATCCAACACGGGACCGTTTGGAACAATTAATTGCAGGTCTCGAAGACGGTACAGATGCATTGGCATTCTCTTCTGGTATGGCAGCAGTGGACGCCGTATTCCATCTATTCTCCCCAGGAGACCATATCATTTTGGGCGATGATTTATACGGTGGTTCTATCCGTATGTTCACAAATATTTACGAACAAAATGGCATCGAGTTTACCTATGTAGGCACATCTGATCTTGATGCGGTGAAAGCAGCTTTCAAACCAAATACAAAGGCTGTATATATTGAAACACCAACAAATCCTATGATGGAGATTACTGATGTTCGCGCTCTTTGCGCGTTAGCCCATGAGCGTAATGCGTTGGTGATTATCGACAATACATTCTTGAGCCCATATTTCCAAAAACCTTTAACGTTGGGTGCAGATATTGTCGTTCATAGTGGTACAAAATTCATCGGTGGTCATCACGATGTAATTTCTGGTTTCACTATTGTGAACGATGAGGAACTCGCTGCTAAATTGCGTTTAACTTATAAAACAGTAGGCGCTTGTTTGTCTGCCATGGATAGCTGGCTCGTTATTCGTGGTGTTAAAACATTGGCTCTTCGTATGGAGCAACACCAAAAGAATGCCATTGCTCTTGCTGAATGGCTCAAAAAACAACCTAAAGTTACAAAAGTATTGTTCCCAGGCCTTCCTGAACATCCAGGCTATGAAATCAATAAAGCCCAAACTACCGGCTTTGGCGGTATGTTATCCTTCGAAGTAGATAGTGAAGAAACAGCTAAACAAATCTTAGAAGGTATTAAACTTATTCAATTTGCTGAAAGTCTTGGTGGTACTGAGTCCTTGTTGACATATCCTGTAACGCAAACTCATCCGGACTTAAAACCGGAAGATGCAGAGCGTAAAGGTATTACACGTCGCTTATTGCGTCTATCTGTAGGTATTGAAGATACAGAAGACTTGATTGCAGACTTGGAACAAGCTTTCAATAAATAAAGGAGTTCCTATGGGACAATATAATTTTGATCAAATTTTAGATAGAACTCACACAAAATCTTTGAAATACGATTTTGCTGTAAAGCGCGGTAAACCAGCTGACGTACTGCCATTCTGGGTAGCGGACATGGACTTTGAGATTCCACCTGAGTTGAAGCAAATCTTATTGGATCGCGTGAACCATGGCGTATTTGGTTATACCGAGTCCGATGATGAATACTTTGAAGTGTTACAAAATTGGTTTACTACGCGCTTTAACTGGACGCCAGACCGAAAATGGCTCGTTAAAACACCAGGTATCGTCTTTGCTTTGGCGATGGCTGTTCGCGCTTTCACCGAGGAAGGTGAAGGGGTACTCATCAATCAACCGGTGTACTATCCATTTAGCATGGTTATCGATGATAATGATCGACGCCTCATCAATGTGCCTCTCATCAAAGGCGAAGAGAAGTATACTATTGATTTTGAGGGCATTGAACGGGCTATCGTTGAGGAAAATGTAACATTATTCCTCTTATGTAATCCCCACAATCCGGTAGGCCGCGTGTGGACAGAGGATGAGTTAAAACGACTTGGCGATATTTGTATTAAACATAATGTACTCATCGTAAGCGATGAAATCCACGCTGATTTTGTTTGGAAAGGGCATACTCATAAGGTCTTTGCTGACCTAGGTGAAAGCTATGCTGAACACTGTATTGTATGTACTGCACCGAGCAAGACTTTCAACATCGCCGGCTTACAAGTAAGCAATATTTTCATTCCTAATGATTCCTTACGTCGTCGTTTCATTAAAGAAATCGACCGTGCTGGCTATAGCCAGCTAAATACGATGGGCATCGTTGGTTGTGAAGGGGCCTACAAAGTGGGTGGTCCTTGGCTTGACGAGTTAAAAGAATATATTCAAGATAATATTCAATTCACCATCGACTATGTAGCAAAATATATGCCGAAAATTCACGTATATCGTCCAGAAGGGACGTATCTCATGTGGCTAGATTGCTCCAAGTTGCCATTAACCCCAAAAGAACGTGATGAATGGATCATTAATGAAGCTAAATTGTGGCTCGATACGGGTTCTATGTTTGGCGTAGATGGGGAAGACTTTGAACGTATTAACGTAGCATGTCCTCGCAAAACATTGGAAGAGGGGCTTGATGCTTGGCGCCGTGCTTATGAGGCTAGAGGGTTTTAAGTTCATTAGTTAAGTTATTTAGATTAGGTTATCAAATTGTTTAGTGTGTAGAGGTGATAGTATGCCTATTAAAGTAATAAAAAATTTACCGGCCATTACGAAATTAGCTCAAGAGAACATTTTCGTTATGGATACAGAACGGGCGGAGACACAACAAATCCGACCTTTGCAAATATTGCTAGTCAATTTGATGCCTACTAAAGAGATTACAGAGACTCAAATTTTACGTGCTCTTAGTAATAGCCCGTTACAAGTTAACTTAACCTTGATACACACTGCATCTCGAAAAGCAAAAAATACAGATGAGCAGTATTTAGAGACTTTTTACCGCACCTTTGATGAGGTAAAAGACCAGTTCTTTGACGGCATGATTATTACAGGGGCTCCTGTAGAGTTAATGCCTTTTGAAGAGGTAGACTATTGGCCTGAGTTAGTAGAAATTATGAATTGGGGCGAAGAGCATGTATACTCTACGTTCTATATCTGTTGGGGTGCTCAAGCTGGTTTGTATCACCACTTCGGTATTAATAAATGCATCATGGATGAAAAGCTATTTGGTGTGTACGAACATGATATCTACAATGATCGACCTGTACTCTTACGTGGCTTTGATGAAAAGTTTTGGATGCCTCACTCCCGTCATACTACGGTTTCCTTGCAACAAATTAAGGAAAATCGCGATTTGGAATTATTGGCAGGCTCTGACCCAACAGGTGCCGCTATCGTTCGTAGCTTAGATAATAAACATATCTTTGTCTTTGGTCATGCGGAATATGATTGGGATACACTTAACCGTGAATATGAACGGGATATCAAAAAAGGTATGGATATTGCGGTTCCTGAAAACTATTTCCCTGATGATGATCCTAAACAACGTCCTATCGTACGGTGGCGTTCTGTAAGTACATTGTTATTTACAAACTGGTTAAATTATTATGTTTACCAAGAAACACCGTACATTATTGAACAAATTCAAAAAATGAAATTTGAACGTGATAAGAACTTAGGTGCCTATATCTAAAGTATCGTTAGTAGAAGATTCCCTAATTACTGCTGAAATCTCTAGTGTGAGATAATATAAAGAAAGTAATTAGGGGCTTTTTATTTGTTATCAATTGAGTTCGCTTTGCAGTTTTGCAGAATAGCGAGCGTTGGTTTGTATAGATGTATTGGATATAGCTTTAAGTTATGTCTAACAATATAAATTAATAGTAGACATAATTTTTAAAACATAGTAGTATACTAGGTATAAAGAATGAACTCAATTCACAGTTAATATAAAGGAGTTGTTATAATGAGCAAACAATACAGATTTGAAACTTTACAATTACATGCCGGTCAAACGGTAGATCCAACAGGTTCTCGTGCAGTACCTATTTACCAAACTACATCTTTCGTATTTAAAGATGCTGAAGAAGCAGCAGGTCGTTTTGCCTTAACTAATCCTGGTGGTATTTACTCCCGCCTTGGCAATCCTACTACAGATGTATTGGATGCTCGTGTTGCACAACTTGAAGGTGGTGCAGGTGGTATCGCTGTAGCATCTGGTTCCGCAGCGATTACATACTCCATCTTGAACGTGGCAAGCGCTGGCGATAACATCGTTGCTGCATCCACATTATACGGTGGTACTTATAACTTGTTTACAGCAACATTGCCACGTTTAGGAATCGAAACTAAATTCGTAAACCCTGATAATTTGGAAGAATTTGAAGCGGCTATCGATGAAAATACTAAAGCTGTTTACATCGAATCCATCGGTAACCCTGGTATTAACCTTATCGACGTACAAGCAGTAGCTGATATTGCACATAAACACAATATTATCTTGATCGTAGATAACACATTTGCATCTCCATACTTGTTCCGTCCATTAGAACATGGTGCTGACGTAGTTGTACACTCTGCTACTAAATACCTTGGTGGTCACGGTACAACATTGGCTGGCGTAGTAGTAGAATCTGGTAAATTCGACTATAAAGGTTCTGGTAAATACCCTGGTTTCTCCGAAGGTGACGAACACTACAATGGCTTAGTATATGGTGATTTGCCAATCCCATTCACTGTAAAAATTCGTGCTCAATTGCTTCGTGATACTGGCGCATGCATTACTCCACTTGCAGCATGGCAAATCTTGCAAGGCGTTGAAACATTGTCCTTGC
The DNA here is from genome assembly GCA_900549845.1 of uncultured Veillonella sp. GTDB lineage: Bacteria > Bacillota > Negativicutes > Veillonellales > Veillonellaceae > Veillonella. The sequence continues at coordinate 12,916 of URPT01000017.1, forward strand.
GCGTAGAACGTCACGTAGAAAATGCTCGTAAAGTAGTAGATTTCTTGAGCAAACATCCTAAAGTAGCATGGGTAAGTTACCCAGAATTAGAAGATAGCAAATATAAAGCTTTAGCAGATAAATACTTCTCTAAAGGCGTTGGTGCTGTATTCACATTCGGCGTAAAAGGCGGTAAAGAAGCAGGTATTAAACTTGTGGACTCCTTGGAAATCTTCTCCAACTTGGCTAACGTAGCCGATGCTAAATCTCTTGTTATTCATCCAGCATCTACAACACATGCGCAACTTAACGAAGAACAACAAAAATCTGCTGGCGTAACACCAGATATGATCCGTTTGTCCATCGGTCTTGAAAATATCGATGATATCATCGAAGACTTGGCACAAGCTTTGGATAAAGCATAATTTCCTACTCCAAATATGGAAATACTATAGATCAAACTTTCAGAACATAAATTACATTCTTAAGTATGACCTCGCTTAAGAAATAGAACACAAACTATCAGACCTATAAAACTTATACAAGAGACCTCCCTGCGTGGGAGGTCTTTTTGTGTTGTAATATATATTCTGGTTAATTGTAAATTAGTTTATTGGGTTATGATAGATCTTTGTAAATAGATAGTCATATCTGGGGGATAGCGGATAGAGTAGGATAGAAAAAAGACCTTGGATTCAACGATCCAAGGTCTTTTAAAGGGAGTATAATGTGTGTAACGTTTGGTCTGTGGTGTGTGAGCACAGACCTTTTACCTATTGTGTGAGATAGGGTTTTGGGAGAGCCCTTTATGAGTTATAGGGCTCTCTAAGTTTTTGTGTGTTAGTTTGTGTGTTAGAGAGTGTATCCATTGGGATACTGTGTGTATAGTATGTGTGTTATATGTGTAGTGTGTCATCTTAGTGGGTTAGGATAGGGGTTCACTAGATGAGTTTAAAATCTTAGTATTTTGTATTTTTAACTTTAGCGCTTAAAACTTTACCGTTCATGCCATCAACTTTTACTTCCGCTTTTTTGTCGCCGCCAGTTGTCATGTCGAATTTGTATACAGCTCGGCCGTTTTCGCGTTCAACAGACCATTCCATAGTTTGGAAGTCGGCACCAACTTTTTCGATAGCTTTTGTTTCAGCTACTTCAGGGATGATGATGTTTTGAACGTTAATAGTTTTGTTAGCTTTAGCATAGCCTTTAACTTCTTTACCAACGATTTGGCCAGTTGCTTCGTCTACTTTAAGTTCTACTGCACGATTGTTGTAGTAACCTTCTACTTCATAGTAAGGGTTATGTTTAGCATCGTAAGAAATAGATTTTACAGTAGCGCCAGGGAAGTTTTGTTGGAATACTGTAACAGCGCCCATGTAATCAACAGAATAGTTAGCTTGAGCGGATGGAGCTACGCTACCAACGCCTTTCCAGTTGCTATTGTTGTTGTAAGCATGGTTGCTAGCTGCGCCAACTACGCCTGCTAATAATACTGTACTAACGCCAAATGCACATAATACCTTTGATACTTTTTTTACATTTTTCATAATGAATGCCTCCTAATATAAGGTACTTTTATATACTGTTTTGTGAAAGTAGATTTTACTCAATCTACTTACGTATAATTTAATGTTGCTACATGAATATAAAATGAAATTTAAAGTTTTTTGTATGAAGATGAGTATATCTTTTAGTTATTATGAACGATTGATAATAACTATAATGTATAGTCAAAAAAACAAAATACTTGAAATTGCCGTATATATAGTATTAGACTATATAGTTAACTAAAAGTCAACACATATAGTTGACAATTAAAAATACAAGTGATTTAATTTAGGTAGTTAGTAGTTTGTTGATGTGTTATCAATGGAGGTATACCATGAGTTCTACCGTGTCGAAACAAGGTCGCATCACTACCCGTCAGTTAACTATGACAGCACTTTTTGTCGCATTGATAGCCGTAGGTGCTTTTATACGGGTACCATTACCAAATTGTCCATTTACATTACAAATCTTATTTACTACCCTCGCAGGCATTGTATTAGGTAGTCGATTAGGAGCTGCTAGTGTTGGCATTTATATTGTTTTAGGATTAATCGGAGTACCGATTTTTACATCTGGTGGTGGTCCTGGTTACATTTTACAACCTACCTTTGGCTATTTGATCGGTTTTATGGTAGGTGCTTATGCAGTAGGTCGTATTGCAGAGTCTATGGAAACATTATCTTTTAAACGGTTATTAGCAGGATCCATATTAAATCTATTTATCGTGTATGGCCTTGGTATGATCTATCTATACTTCATTATGAACTTGTATTTAGGTAAACCAATTGGAGTAGAGGCCGTTATTATTACATGCTTCTTGATTCCAGTAGGTCCAGATATCTTCCTTTGTGCCGTTGCGGCATCTCTTGGCAAACGAATTGTTAAAGAATTACATCGATAATATAGTCTTTATATAATACTATTATATATTTATTAAAACCGAGGCGTTATGCCTCGGTTTTATTTGTTTACAGATCTATTTAAGACTGTTTAATGATATCTATTTAATGATATCTCTTTAAGATTTATTAAGACTATTGATTTAATAATATTTATTTAAGGATATACATAACCTAAAATAGGTTCTGCTGTTTTTATTTTGGTTACTTCTACATATGGTTGCGCACGACCGTGGAAGTCTCGTGTAGATACTTTGCCTTCGATAGAAACCCATTGTTCATTAGCTAAACTATCGCCATCTGGTTTATAGGCCGTCATGCCAATGGGTGCTACGTCAGCGATGCAACAAGACATAGCCATACGAGAGATGGTAAATTCATTAGATTTTAGCGTGTTATCATCGCGATTTACATAGCCTGTCATATATACAGTGTAGTCCTTGTATTGCTCTACATTAGAGCCGACCTTTACGATGGTTTGATAGAAGTTATCGGAGTTTAGTACGATTTCTTTTTTGTCTTTAGAAATGCCAGGCTCTTTGCTTTCACTATTAACGGTAATAACCTCACCTATAGCATCATTTGTAAAATCAAAATTGTTCGTATCATCATTAACTCGTGCTGCGCCGTGAACACCAGTGTTAGGAACTAGGACCGGGGGAACAATGAGCAAAACTACGGGGATAATAATAGGCACGATAGAACGCCAATTGTGCTTGTAATAGCGGGATGGAGCCCAAATGATAGTTGCTAATCCACCTACTATAAGAGCTATGCTACTGATGCCGAGCAGTAGTTCATATCGGGGTGCAATATAGTTCAAATAACGACCCGTCAGAATTAGGTATACACAGCAGATACCTAAGATTAGATAGAGAGCGCCTTTCACGATAGAAAAGCGATCTTTCAGCCCTAATTTCATAGAATCATCTCCTTTTATATTCATTAAGAACTGAAATTGTAATGATTAAAAATTAGCCTACAAAGAATTGAAAACCTAAGGCAGCTATATAAGACATGACTGCAATGGTTATACCGAGACGAAGTATAAATGAAGTTGGCATATATTGTTTTAAAATATATACATTTTTAATATCGAGCATTGGACCTAGGATGAGGAAGCCCATAACTGAGCTTATAGGGAATAGGGTGCTCAAGGATTTGCCTATAATAGCATCTGATGTAGAACAGATTGAGAAGAAGAAAGCTAATACTAGCAAGATTGGAATAGCCCACACGATAGGTAATGTGATACCCGCATTGATGAGCCAAGGTTTTCCATATACTTGAACTACTGATAAAACACCGGCAGCCATGGAAAAATAGAATAAGAGTTGGGAAAACTCTTTTTCCATATGAATTAACAATCTTTTTTTGTTGATGTATTTACTCTTAGATGACTCTATTAAAATCTCTTCATAGCTGAGATTCTGAGTATTTCTAGCTTTCATTAGTGCCTTTGAAGGTGGATAGAAGCGGAACGATAATGCCACTAATAAAGCTACGCCAAGTCCAACGACGATACGCCATACAGAAATCATGGGATCATCTGGAAAGGCATACCAAGTGGAGAGAATGGTAATAGGATTGATGATTGGGCTGGCGAGCATAAATAGGAGGGCCACAGATAATGGTACGCCTCTATCTGTGAGTGCTTTAAATAATGGAATAATAGCACAGTCACATACAGGTAAGGCTAGGCCACTAACCATGGCGGCACCATAGCTTTTCCAAGAATAATCGCCTAATAGTTTTAGTAGTACGCTCTGTGGTACAAAATAGCGTATAACGGTTGACCCAATAGTTCCTAATAAAAGGAATGGAATCGCTTCGACAATGAGCCCTGTAATGATGGCAAAGCATTGATGAATGGAGTAAGGAATGTCATGACGGAACGCGGTAACTAAAAGTATATAGGCGGTAATGCCGATAACTAATAGATTTGGTATGAGGCCCCACGTAGAATTGCGACATAATTGCTCTACCTTTTCTGGCGTTGGCGCCGTTACAATCTTGGCCTCTCTATTATAGGTTCGTAATAAGGCATGGTGTGTATCGGTCTCTGTGATGATGCAATCTGCACTGTATAATTGGCTTGTTACATCATTACCTAAACCAGGCAACATCGATGCGACGAATTGATCTGTACAAAGGTATAATACCTTTTCAATTTGCAACATGTGATGCAGCTTATCACTGTATAGCAAGGTTTCTAGTTGGTGAAAGCTGACCATACCATTCCATTCAATCCATATTTCTTTGGGATTTGTCTTGTTGATATAGGTTGCGATTTCATCTGCTATAGAACTATAGGTGTCAGGTTGATTAGGCGTGATTGCACTGAGTTTATCAGGGTTAAGTTGTAAAGCATCTTTAATAAGTGATACAGAGCCTTGTTCGGCACTGATACATGCTGTGCCGCCAAGTTTTTTACGGTATTGTAATTGTTCATTTATGAATGTACTTTTACCAGAACTGATAAATCCGGTAACGATATAAACAGGTATCATGATTGACACACTTCGTTATGTACCATTGGCACATTAAAATCAGTACCAATAACGACTAAGCTGTAGTCAGTGGATTCGCTAGGTACTAGGGAGCAGTAATGCGTACCATATTGTAATTCATGAGGACCTTCGGTGGTCGGTACAATACCTTTTGCGCGGAGGACACTGTCTGGCATACCTTCTAAGATCGTTTTCCACTGTAATAGAGTGAGTGTACGCAAGTCTTTAAAGGTATGACTCATAAATTGATGGCCATCATGTAATGAATTGTCATCATGACAGTGATAGAGGCGTTTAATATAGTCTCGTAAGGAAATGGTATCCCATGACTCTTCGTGAATAGGTGTGTTGGGAGCTAACTCGTGAATCATGCGCTTTGTAATGCTTGTTTGTTGAACATCTTCGGTGTGACTCAAGAAGATAGCGTCACTGTTTGTGATTTGATCTTTAAAGAATAAACCAAAGTTTTTGATAAACATAGGTGCTTGCATAGCATCTACCGTTGTTACTGAGGCGTGAACATAGGCGGATTTTGTAATGTCTTCATTTTCACATGTATGGATGATTTCGCTCAATTTACTGACCCCAGATGGTTCGATATAGATAATATCTACATCATAATTTTGAAGAATATCGAGTAATGTTTGTTGGAAATTTCCTTGTAAGCTGCAGCAAATACAACCAGATGTTACTTCACGAATAGTAGCACCTGTTTTAGCAAGATTTGTCGCATCAAGACTAGTTTCGCCAAAATCATTTTCTATAATTAAAATTTTATCTGTAGATTTATGTTCTTTTAGTATGTGTT
>URPT01000018.1 GCA_900549845.1 uncultured Veillonella sp.
ATCTTTTGTTTGTTTTGCTAGTAGCTACTAGCTATTAGCTATTAGCTAGTATGCTTATTGTTATATGTGTAGTGGACTGCCTATATTGATACTTTTCGCACCTAAGCAATAATACCTACAATATTACTGTGTTTTATTGACATAATTAATACATATTGATATAGTAGGGTATAAATAAGTTTAGAAGACGAGGTGTTCTAAAGCCTGATTTCATCTAAGGTTTAGAAAAATGCGGAAATTGATATGAGTCATAAACGCCCCTTGTTGTGAGGTAGAAAGAGGGGAAGTTATGAAGAAGACCTGGTATCTAATCATCGGAGTGGTTCTCTTGGTTATTGGCTGCATAGCCTATGGTTATCATGAACACCATAAACCAAAGACGACTCAAGAATTAAAGACTGTACGCGTAGCCTATTTACCAATTACCCATGCATTGCCAGTATTTGCCACAAAGGAACTAGAAACAGCAGATGGTCCCGTTCATGTAGAACTTGTTAAGTATGGATCTTGGCCGGAGCTTATGGACGCACTCAATACCGGTAAGGTAGATGCTGCGGCCGTTCTTGTTGAGCTTGCTGTAAAAGCTCGCGAGCAAGGTATCGACGTACGTGCTGCAGCACTAGGTCATACAGAGGGTAATATTATCATCGTCAATAAGGATATTAACTCCGTTCAAGACTTAAAAGGCAAATCCTTTGCTATCCCTCATAAACAATCTACTCAAAAAATTCTCGTGGATTGCATGCTTGAACAAGCAGGTCTTTCTGAAAAAGATGTACAAATCGTAGAAATGAGCCCTCCAGAAATGCCTTCTGCTCTATCGGTAGGTCAAATTGCTGGGTATAGTGTAGCCGAACCATTTGGCTCTCTAGCCCTTGAAATGGGAACTGGGAAGGTCTTCGAAGATCCTGACCATCTCTGGCATGATAATATTTGCTGTGCTCTTGTGTTTAATGGTCAATTTGTCGATGAACATCATGACTTGGCAAAAGCTTTCACAAAAGCCTATCTCGATGCAGGTAAATACCTAGATGAGCATCCAGAGTCCCAAAAAGAAATTGCCTTAAAATATTTAAAGTTTAAGGATCCTATTATTGAACGTTCCTTACAAGTGATTGGGTTTAAAGATTTAGCCCTTACAGAGGACCGTTATAATGCGCTTGTGCATCACATGACACATATTGATTTAATCAAAAACGTGCCGAGCTATTCAGAGTTTGTAGATCAAACATTGTTACCATAGGAGGGGGACCATGAAGAAATATACATATGTGCCGGGCTCATTTATCGCAGCTTGGTTGATTTGGGAGTTAATCGTTCGTCTCGGCGGTTTTAACGAAGCCTTGTTTCCAACGCCATATAAGGTATTGCTCGGCTTTGGAGAACTCATCGGAGACGGTGTTCTCTTTAAGGATATTGCAGATAGTTTAGTACGGTTCTTCATTGGTTACATCATTTCCGTTGTAGCCGGCGTATTCTTCGGCCTTATCTTGGGGTGGTATAAGGGGATTTGGAACTACATCAATCCAATCGTTCAAGTCATTCGACCAATTTCTCCTGTGGCGTGGTTGCCCTTTATCGTTCTCTTCTTCGGTATCGGTCAAGCGCCGGCCATCGTCATCATCTTTATCGCTGCGTTCTTCCCTGTGCTATTGTCCACCGTGTCTGCTATTCAGAATATTGACCCTGTGTACATCAAGGTGGCGCGTAACTTTGGTATTAAACAGCCAGAACTATTATTTAAAATCGTGTTGCCTGCCGTATTCCCAGGTATTGCATCTGGTCTTCACATCGCTCTCGGTACGGCGTGGATTTTCCTTGTAACAGGGGAAATGGTAGGTTCTCAAACGGGCCTTGGCTTCCTTATCATCGATATGAGAAATAACTTACGTAATGATCTCTTGATGGTAGCCATTTTGACCATCGGTTTCGTTGGGCTTTTACTCGATTGGGGCGTGTCCCTCATCGAAAAATGGATTTACAAACGTTGGGGTATTGAGAAATAGGAGGTGGCCTCATGGGTTACATTTCGGTGCGCAATGCACACAAGGAATTTATGAAAGATGGGGAACCACTCACCATTCTTGAAGATATCAACTTAGACATTGAAAAGGGCGAGTTTATTTGCCTCTTAGGCCCTTCTGGTTCTGGTAAAAGTACACTATTAAATGCTATAGCGGGCTTTGAGCTCGTTACATCTGGGTCCATTACTATCGACGGTGAAGAGGTGAAAGCGCCTCAACTCAGATATGTAACGGTATTTCAAAACTATGGCTTGTTGCCTTGGCGTACGGTAGAAAGCAATATTGAGTTAGGTCTTGAAAGTAAAAAGGTACCTAAAGAAGAGCGTCCCGCTATTATCGATAAATACGTTAAAATGGTAGGCCTTGACCATGCTCGTAATCGCTACCCTGCAGAACTATCTGGGGGCATGCAACAACGTGTATCCATTGCTCGTGCCTTGGCGGTTGATCCAGATATTATCTTTATGGACGAGCCGCTAGGCGCCCTTGATGCGTTGACACGTATCAACTTGCAAGACGAAATCTCTCGTATCTGTCGTGAAGAAGGTAAAACAGTTGTATTCGTTACTCACGACATTGAAGAAGCCGTAGTCCTTGCGGACCGCGTTGTAGTACTAGCGGCAAACCCAGGTCGTGTACAAACTATCATCCCTGTAAACATCATCGACAGAACCGATCGTACATCGCCGAACTTTGTTAATATACGTAACCATATCTTCGAACAATTCCAACTAGCAAAAGAAGACAAAATCGAGTTCTATATTTAGTTTTATATATCAGTTATATACATCTCAAAATAAACACTCAAGAACTTTTCTGCTTGGGTGTTTTATAATGGACAAAATTCTAAAATAATGTATACTATAAGTAGCTAAAGATTGTAAGTGCTCCACTGAGTGCACAAAAGAAACCACCTAGGGACTGCGATATACCTAGGTGGTTTTTATATTTCTTATGCAATTCGTGTAATTATTATGTATAGTAGATATATATCGGTAATAACATATGAAATTTAAACTGGAGGCTGTATGTCTTTATTTGAGTTAGAGAAGAGCATGTCTTTTGATGAATATATAGAGTCCTTTGATGCAGAGAGAGTAGCGAAGGTGCGCGGTTTTGTAGATTGGCTTGCCCAGTATCAAGGTAGTCTCGTTCATAATCCTTGGGGAGAGGTAAATCCTGATTTAGAGATCGTTACAGATGGTTTTGATGCGGCCCAAGTGCGTCGAGATAATTTGGTAGCCTATTTATTGCCTCGTTTAGGTCGAGCTAAGGTTTTTGTAGTGGCTGAGGCTGTAGGGTATCAAGGGGGACGCTTCACAGGTATTGCTATTACTTGTGAGAGAATGCTATTAGATAAGCACAAAACCATTCGTGCGAAGGATGTCACGTCTATTCGATTGGAACGGACTAGTTCTCCTACTAGTTCTTTATTGAAAGGAACACAGCAGAAGGATGGCTTTAATGAACCTACTGATACGGTGGTGTGGAGTGCTATCGTAGAAAAAGGTATCGACCCATATGACACGTTGCTGTGGAATATATTCCCGTTTCACCCACATAAGGATGGAAATCCGTTGACGAATCGCACGCCTACGGATAGAGAACAACAATTGGGGTGGGAGTACACAAAACGCTTGTTAGAGTTACATCTAGAGCTAGGCGGTGTAGAACCTCTTATGCTCGCAGTAGGGCAAAAGCCTGCTGATACAATGGGCAAATTTGGACTGTCTGCTATTGGCTTGCGCCACCCTGCAAACGGTGGGGCTAATCTCTATCGACAAGGGTTTGCAGAGGCTGTAGATACGTATTTAAGATAATATAGTTTGATAAGTTCTTACGTATTCAAGAGCTTGAGCTTTTAAGAGAACATTTTGGAGAGAGCTTTTAAGAGCATGTTTAGAGAGTTTTGGAGAGAAGTTTATGAAACGTTATTGTGATGCTTGCCGTCATTATTGTGATGAGGCGGCTATGTTTTGCCCTACCTGTGGGCAGTATACGGTGGCAACAGAGGTGGAGCGTATCGCGCCAGAAGGCGATGTAATCTATCCTTTCGCCCATTACCAAATGAGTTATAAGGATACATTCCTCTATGTAATGGGAAAAAAGTTTATGGATACGGATGGACGTGCCTCTCGTAGAGAGTTTTTCCAGTTTCTATTGTTGTGGCATATTGCTATTGTCGGCTTGCTAGCAGTATTTTATGGCTTAACAGCCATATTCCATACGGGTCCATATCTAATCGGATTAGCAGGTCTTATCGTTGCCATACTCAGTTTAGTTTCCTTGATGCCTTTGGCTGCGTTATCTGTACGACGCCTCCATGATACGGGTAAAAGCAGTGCTACATTGTTGTTATTTCTCATTCCTTTTGTAGGGCCACTGATCGTATTAGGTTTATTATGCTTAAAAGGTCAGCCTCAAGACAATCAATACGGTAGTGCGTTGCAGCATCTTGTTATAGACAAGCGATTGGCATCTATCATGAAAGTATCTCCTACGAGCAGTGTTCTTACAACACGCGTTCTTGTAGGTATACTTGTGGTTGTAATTTGTGTATTTGGTGTATCTTTACGTTCGATGGGTCCAGCTAATGAAGTATTTCCTGACGGATGGCTTACAAACTCTATCGTTGGTGAAGGCAGTGCGGAAGCGGCGCGAGCTGCTGTACAAAATTATTTTGATGCCGTAAATAATAAGGATTATGATAAGGCTTTCACCTATATCATTAGTCAAGCTAGTACCAATCCGACAGAAAAACAAAAATGGCTAGCATCTATGAAACAAGCGCCAAAGGTAGATGTAGTGTCCTTAGGTGCTGCACGGGTGAGCCGCACAGGAGACTTGAAACGTATTGTTTTTGAAGCGAACCTACAAACGACAACAACAGGCGCCGGAATTGTGGAAGCTACGCCAATGAAGCGCTATATTTCTGTTATTGAAGAAAATGGTGCTTGGCGTATCGAAGGCTTTTACAAAACTATGCCAAAAGATGATTAAAACTATACTTTAGCGTTAACAAGGGGGTTCCCCTCTTTTGTTAACGCTATTTTTATGTTACAATAACAGTAACGTATGAAAGCGAGGCTTTCATCAAAATCGATCGGATTATATTGCAAAACCCATTAGATTGGAACGAAGAGAACGTACCCGTCGCGGCTGACATGTCTAATGATGGCAATATACTCATTTGCTATGGCAAATGGTCACAACAACACTAGGAACGGCAAAAATTGATAGCGCATTTTTGCGCCTATTTGACGAGACGCTAGTATTTTAGCGCCTTTTTCTTTGTGTGGCCTCCATAGCATAGATCAATTCAAGTGATAGGTGAGAAAAGAAACTATGTTAAATAAAATAATGAACAAAATTTTAGGAGGAACTGTGAATACAACAGATAATCAGGTTACTGCACAAGTGAAAGCAGAACCAACAGTAGCAAAACCTGCTACTCGTACAGCTGCGGCTGAAGGCGAACATAAACAAACTCGCCGCCGCACTAATACACGCCGTCCTGCTGGCGAAGGTCGTACTCGTCAACACGCGACTGGTGAAGGTGAAGGCACAACACGCCAACGCCGTACAAATACTCGTACAAATGCAAATGGTGGTCGCACTAATACGACACGCCGTACAAATACCCGTCGCAATGCTGAGCAAGGTGAAGGTCAAGAACGTACAGAACGTAAACCTCGCCAAACTCGTGCACCACGTGGTGAACGTAGTGAAAATACACGCAATACGAGAACTAATAATGGTCGCAATGGTCAAAACCGTAATAACAACCGTCCAAATAATCGTTCCACAAACCGCAATAATCAAGAGGCTCCTGTGGAATTAGTAGGTCGTACACCAAATGGCGCTAACAAGGGTAAATTCCAAATTATTCCGTTAGGTGGCCTTGGTGAAATCGGTAAAAATATGACCATCTTCCAATATGAAGATGAAATCATCGTTCTTGATGCGGGTCTTGCGTTCCCTAGTGAAGATATGCTTGGCGTAGATATCGTTATTCCTGACATGAGCTATATCATTGAGAATAAGGATCGCGTAAAAGCAGTCGTTATCACGCATGGTCACGAGGACCATATCGGTTCCTTGGCGTACCTTATGAAGGAAATCAATTGCCCAGTATATGCAACAAATCTTGTTTGTGGTTTGATTGAAGGCAAATTCAAAGAACATAAAGTATCTCCAAAATGTCTTCGTACTATTGCCGCAGGCGATGAAGTACAAATTGGTCAAGTTAAGGTTGGCTTTATCCAAACAAACCACTCCATTCCTGACTCCTGCGCTGTGTACTTCGATACACCAATCGGTACTGTACTTCACACAGGTGACTTTAAAATTGACCAAACCCCAGTTGATGGTCGTTTGATGGATATGCACAAATTTGCTGAGCTCGGTAATAAAGGTGTATTGGCCTTGATGTCTGACTCTACAAACGTTGAAAAACCAGGTACTACAGGTTCTGAAAGTTCCGTTGGTCCTGCTATTAAACAAGCTGTTGGAGAAGCAAAAGGCCGCGTTGTGTTAGCTACATTTGCATCTAACGTATCTCGTATCCAACAAGCTATTGATGCGGCAGTTATGTATAATCGTAAGGTTGTCGTTATGGGCCGCAGCATGGTAAATGTTACAGAAATCGCTCAAGAACGCGGTTACTTGAACATTCCACCAAATACAATCATCGACGTAGATGTAATGCATAACTACACTGATGATCAAATCATGATCTTAACAACTGGTTCTCAAGGCGAACCGATGGCAGGCTTGTCCCGTATGGCTACTAGCAATCACCGCACTGTAGAATTGGCACCGAATGATACTGTTATCATCTCTGCCACACCAATTCCTGGTAACGAAGGTGCTGTAGGTAGAACTATCGATAACTTGCTTCGTCTAGGTTGTCACGTAGTATACGGTAAAGATCGTGGTATCCACGTATCTGGTCATGCGAGCCAAGAAGAGCTTAAAACAATGCTTAACCTTGTTCGTCCAGAATACTTCATCCCAGTTCATGGTGAGTACCGCATGTTGCGCCGTCATGGTGAACTCGGTGTTGCTATGGGCGTAGATCCTAAGAAAGTACTTATCGGAGACAATGGTCAAATCTTTGAATTTGATAAAGATGGTGGCCGTAAAGGTGGCCGTGTACAAGCCGGCGCTATCTTCGTAGATGGTCTTGGCGTTGGTGACGTAGGTAATATCGTTATTCGCGACCGTCAACAATTGGCTCAAGAAGGTATGGTTATCGTTGTTATGGCGATGGACAAAGCTTCTGGTACAATCGTAGCGGGTCCAGACCTCGTATCTCGTGGCTTCGTATACGTACGCGATGCAGAAGAACTTATGATTGCTGCAGAACATCGTGTAGACCAAGTCCTTGAAGAATGCGAAATGCAACGTATTAAAGATTGGACTACTATTAAGCAAAACGTACGTGACGCGTTGGGTAAATTCTTCTATGATAAAACTCGCCGTCGTCCTATGATCTTGCCGATTATTCAAGACGTATAATCAAATACAATATATGAAAGTACCGCACCTCATGGTGTGGTACTTTTAACATGTTAAAAGGAACCTTTTAAATCTACCATAAATAGCGGTGCTATCGCATTTATCTACTACATAAGGTATTTGAAGTTACCTTTTTAAACTGTTATAATTAAAAGATACCAATTAATCTATCTTCTTTGATTTAGAATGGAGATTTATGAAACAAACAAATACAAGAGCGATGGTAGAAACTGCATTTGTATCGGCCATCGTTGTTATGTTAACCATAGTAGGTTCTACGGTTCCGATCCTCAGTTTGTTAGCAACCTTGGTTGCGCCAGCTGGGATTGCAATCATTGGTATCCGTTGGGGTAGCCGATATAGTTGTGCTGCATCAGTGGTGGCATTCGTTCTTGTTTCCCTTTTAGTAGGCCCATTAATGGCAATGGCGACTATCTTGGCATATTCCTTGCCTAGTATCTTCCTTGGTGAAGCTTTCAGAGCCAATTGGTCTTTTGGTAAGCTCATTGTTATACCAGCTATTGCACTTACGTTAACGAGCCTTATAGGGATTCTCGTGTCTGCAGGACTTACATCTTTTGATTTATCTCAGATTAATCATATGATTGATGTAGACCTTAAGAATGCTATTATTGAGTCTGTGAAACAGCAACCTATGACGCAAGAGCAAATGAATGAGTATATTAACCGCTTAGACTTTGCTTTTGATCAAGCAAAGCGTATGCTGTTAGCTTACTGGTTTGCTGCCAATGTCATCGTAACCTATATTTCAGCTAAGCTTGTATGCTATATTGGTCGTCGCACTAATAGTGTTATGCGTACATTGCCAACCATGGATACATGGCGCATGCCGATTTGGGGTGCTGGTGTATTAGCAGTAGGTATTATCCTTGCTTATGGCGGACAGTATCTAGGCTATGCTAATGGCATTCTTTCAGATATAGGCCTCAATATTGCCTTATTTGGTGGTATGATATGTGGTCTAAATGGCATTACATGTTTGCTATCCATTATGAAGTCTTATAACTTGGCAGGCCTCTTTAAGTTTGCTATTATAGGCTTCTTGTATGTGATGAGTCCTATGGCACTCGTTATATATGGTATTTTAGATATGTTTTTAGATATGCGAGTGCGTTTCCAAAAACGTAGCTTGTAATAGAAAGGAGGCCGTTATGAAATCCTTTCAACGAAAATGGGAAGGTTTAGAAGTTACCATTATTACCGTTATCGTATTGTTGTTATTATTGCTGGCCTATTTGAACTGGGCTATTGCAGTTTTAGCATTAATTATCGTAGTAGCGGCATATTTGGTTAACTACAATACCCTTCATAACCGGCGTCGTTTAGCAAGAGAACAGTTTGGGGCGATGATGAAAAACGTCACACAAGCTTCTAACTTTGCTTTACAAAATTTACCGATGGGCATTGTTCTTGTTAATAAACAAGGCACCTTGGTATGGAATAATAGCGTCTTTGCAGACTGGGTTACAGTAGACTGGAATAAACTTCAAAAAATGTCTGCTCTATTGCCTGGCTTCCGTATTGATAAAATCTGGGGTAAATCCGGATATATGACGGAAAAATATGATGAAAGATATTTCCAAATTATCTACAAATTCATCGACCCTCGCGATACGCGACCAGATATTCATAGTGAAGATGAATTGGCTGAACATGCAGTCATGGCGCTGTACTTTAAGGATATTACGGCTCTCGAAAAGGCCCGTATTAAAGCTGAAGAGGATCAACCTGTATGGGGCATGATTCAAATCGATAATCTCGAAGAATTGACTAAAGGTCTTAGTGACCGTGAGTATACTAGCGTTTGGGCAGATATTAACAATATCATTATGGATGAAATTGACCGTTATGAAGGCTTTATTCGTAACTTCCAAGACGATATGTATACCTTTGCTATTTCTCGTGGCGCCCTTCATGAGATGGAGGAAAATGGCTTTAAAGTGCTTGAACGCATTCGTAAATTGCCTTCTCCTCGTCAAGTGCCAGCTACGATTTCTGTAGGGATTAGCGAGAATGTAGGCTCTGTAAAAGAGGTGTCTAGTCGTGCTCGTGCTGCCTTAGATATTGCATTAGGTCGCGGTGGTGACCAAGTGTGTATTATGGATGGTGAAAGCACCCGCTTCTTCGGTGGCAATACAGCTGGCGTTGAGAAGAATACGCGCGTTCGTGCTCGTGTGGTATCACAAGCTTTACATGAGCTTATGCTCGATTCTGATAAAATTCTTGTAATGGGTCACAAACGTGAAGACTACGATGCATTAGGTGGTATTATCGGTGTTGTAGCTATTGCACGTACCTTGGGTAAAGAATTGCGCATCGTGCTTTCAAAAGAAACGAGCGCCATCGATAAAATGGTGACTGTTCTTAAAGAAGATGAGTTCTGGACGGAACATATTATCACCCCTGATGCAGCAAAAGCGTGGGTAGATGCGAATACGCTCACTATCGTATGTGATACGCATCGTCAAGAAATGGTAGCAGCCCAAGAGGCGCTTGAAATTTCTGAACGACGCATCGTTATCGATCATCACCGTCGTGCAGCGGACTTTGTTGAAAATCCATTGCTTACGTATTTGGAACCAACTGCATCATCTACATCTGAGCTCGTAACAGAGCTTGTACAATATGCAGGTGGTGGCGTAAAACTTTCAAAAGCTGAAGCTACAGGTATTTATGCAGGTATCGTATTAGATACGAAGAACTTTATCCAACAAACTGGTGCTCGTACCTTTGAAGCGGCCGCGTTCTTGCGCCGTGCAGGGGCCGATATTGAAAAGGTTAAACAATTATTTATTGAAACCTTCGATTCCATCCAATTGCGTGCTAAAATGGTATTTGAAGCCAGTCGAACTGAAGGGATTGCTATTTCCGTAGCACCTGAAGGTTTGAAGGATATGATGGCATTAGCTGCACAAAGTGCGGACATGCTCATCAGTAATGAAGATATTGAAGCAGCCTTTGTACTTTACTCCTTGAACGACGGCGGTATCGGCGTTAGTGCTCGATCCAAAGGCAAGGTAAACGTACAGGTTGTAATGGAAGCCTTAGGTGGCGGTGGTCACAGAACCGTGGCTGGTGCCCAATTACAAGGTATGACGATAGAGGAAGCGAAGAAGGCTATTTTAGAGCATGCTCTAGAAGCCCTTCATTCCGCTGAGAAAGAGGAGGAAGAACAATGAAAGTAGTATTGTTAGAAGACGTTAAAAAGGTTGGTAAAAAAGGCGAAATCGTTGAAGTTAGCGATGCATATGGCCGTAATGTATTGATCAAAAAAGGTCTTGGCCTTGAAGGTACAGCAACTAACGTAAATAATGCGAAACAAAAACAAGAATCCATTGCTCACCATAAAGTTGTAGCGAACGACGAAGCTAAAATCTTGGCAGCTCAATTAGCTAAGGTTGAAGTAACTGTAAAAGTTCGTATGGGTGAAGAAGGTCGTGTGTTTGGTTCCGTTACTGCAAAAGACATTTCTGACGCAGCTAAAGCGCAATACAAAGTAGATATCGATAAAAAGAAAATCGAAATCAAAGAACCATTGAAAACATTAGGCGTACATGACGTATTAGTTCGTGTTCATCCTGAGATTACAAGTACTATCAAGGTTAATGTAGTAGCTGAATAATAGTATTCACCATGCTCTTTGAGTATGGTGAATTCTTTTATCCATAGTGGTTGTGTGAAGGGGATTATCATGGATGTACGCATTCCACCGCATAATCTAGATGCGGAAAAGGCCGTTTTGGGGGCCTTATTAACCAATGGATCCAACTCGGGTGCTGTGGTAGATACAGTGACGAGTATTCTTAAATCTGAAGACTTTTACCGCGATGCGCATCGTATTATTTATGATGCCATCTTAGAAATCGTGCATGCTAACAAGACGGCAGACTTTATCACTGTTGGTGAAGAGCTAGATCGTCGCAAGCGCCTCGATGCGGTAGGTGGTCTTGCTTATATTACATCTCTTGCCAATGAATCGGTGTCCTACAATGTAGAGGAACATGCGAAGATTATTAGCGAGAAAGCTCAGTTGCGCCGCCTCATCGATGCAGGGAATAAAATCGTAGGTATGACGTACGCTGGCGAAGATGAGCCAACGGCTATCCTTAACAAGGCAGAGCAAATGGTACTGGACGTAAGTGGTCAAACGCAGTCTGAATCATCCTTTGCGCCTATTGGTGAGGTAGTATTATCTAACTTAGATAAGCTAAATGCATTGCAACAGCATGATGGGGCTATTACAGGCGTGCCAACAGGCTTTAAGGATGTAGACCATGTATTTAATGGTTTACAAAAATCTGACCTCATCCTCGTAGCTGCTCGTCCTGCAATGGGGAAAACTGCTTTCACCTTGAACATCGCTCAAAACGTAACGATGTTGTACGACAAGACAGTAGCATTCTTCTCCCTAGAAATGGGCAAGGAACAGCTCGTTGGTCGTATTCTATCCTCCGTGGCAGGTGTGAGCTCCGAAAAACTGCGCCGTGCGAACATGGACCCTACTGACTGGGAAAAGGTTATCGCCGCTGCGGATCGCATGAGTAAATCCAAGCTCTTTATCGATGATACGCCGGGCCTTACCGTACAAGATATGCGTTCTAAACTGCGCCGCCTCAAGGTGGAACATGGTCTCGATCTCGTTATCGTCGACTATATTCAGTTGATGCAAGGCCGCAACTCCGGCAAGGGCAGCGAGAACCGTCAACAAGAGGTGTCTGAAATCTCTCGTAACCTTAAATTGATCGCCCGTGAGTTCAATGTGCCACTCATCGCCTTATCTCAATTGTCTCGTAGTGTTGAAAGCAGACCCGATAAACGGCCTGTACTATCTGACCTTCGTGAATCTGGTTCTCTTGAACAAGATGCGGATATCGTTATCTTCTTGTACCGCGATAAATATTACGATGAAAACTCCGAAAAAGGGGACAACGCAGAAGTTCTCATTCGTAAGCACCGTAATGGTTCCGTCGGTACCGTGGAACTCCAATTCATTGGGGAATTAACACAATTTAGAGACGTGGAATTCCGAGACATGGGACCGGAACAATAATGAAAACTATCGTGGAGTGCCTATATTGATTGGGCCCGACTTTATTTCGACAACTTAGTTACAAAAAAGCACCACCTATCTCGTGGCTCCAAACGACGCGTAAGTCGCCCCTCGATAGGTGGTGCTCTTTTTGTATTACGTTAGCAAAATAAGTCCCATCAATATATAATAGAACTAGATAGTTTTCAGTGTATTGTTGGGAAAGGAGCGCGTGATGGCTAGAGGCATGGAGTTTTTTGTATTTTACTTCTGTTGTGTGGCTCTTTGGTTAATACTTAGTGGGTTGTATTTAATTATCAAACGATTTGTATTACGTCGCAATGGAACTCCGGTAACGATTGTGTCTGTACTTCCACGAGTTATAAAGGAACTACCATTAGCTCGTGGTATGGATAAATATATTTATGGTTATGATATTAAGTATATCTTGAATGGTGAGACTCATACTGCTGAAAGTGTAGAGTTTTATATTCCTTTTGGACCAATCGGTGGACCTGTAGTTCTATTTAGTCCGACAGGTGTGCTTGCAAAAAATGGAGAAGTAAGTATAGATAATGTAAGGGTAACTATTGTGTATGGCCTTGCTTCAATTGCATTAGGACTAGTGGTATTTTTGGGGATGTTGGATTTTGTTAGATAGAAATAAATAGCTATATTTAATAATGTGTTAAACACATAGGCATCTAACATTAGATTATATATCTAGTGTTAGGTGCTTTTTATTTTCTATAAATTTACTTTTATAATAACAAACATATGTTTGAAAATACTCTGTATTTTTGTTATACTAATCATAGAAATTCTTCTTTTTATATTTCTTGTGAAGGCTAGTGGTTTAGCGGTTTGAGGAGGTGTTTGTATGGGTTCAGCTGATACGGATCGAATGTATATGTGCATTGATTTGAAGAGTTTTTACGCGTCTGTGGAGTGCGCTGATTTGGGGCTGGATCCGTTTACAACGCCTTTGGTGGTGGCCGATGGGTCTCGTGGCAAAGGGGCTATTACATTGGCCATTTCACCGGCCTTAAAAAAGTTAGGCGTTAAGAATCGCAGTCGTCTTTTTGAGATTCCTCCGCACATTGAGTATTTGACGGTGAAGCCTCATATGAAGCGGTATATGCAGGCGTCTGCTGAGATTTACGGGACTTTGCTCAAGTATGTGGCACCTGAGGATGTACATGTATACTCTATCGACGAGTATTTTATCGATATTACGCCTTACTTACCGCTCTACAAGAAAACGCCTCGAGAGCTAGCGCAGATGCTACTTGATGCGGTGTTAGAGGCGACCAAGATTTATGCCACCGTTGGGATTGGAACAAACTTGTTTCTTGCCAAGATTGCTCTCGATATCCTCGCAAAACATGCACCTGATTTTATAGGATATCTTGATGAAAGCCTCTTTAAAGAGAAAATTTGGTATCATCAGCCGTTGACCGACATTTGGCAGATTGGTAAGGGTATAGCCAATCGTTTGCACAAGTATGGCGCTTATGATTTGCATGGCATCACCATGGTTCCAGAGGCCAAGTTGTACAAGGAATTTGGTGTTAATGCAGAGCTCATTATCGATCATGCTTGGGGCCGTGAGCCGTGTACGATTGCAGATATCCATGCGTATCGTCCTATCAAGCATTCTATCTCGCATAGCCAGATTTTATTGCGTAACTATACTTATGAAGAGGCGTACGTGCCTATGCGAGAAATGGTGGAGTCCTTGGTACTAGAGCTTTTACAAATCAAAGGGGTTACGAATCATATTCATGTTCATATTGGCTATGCAGATGATATGGTGCGCTCTACTGGAGGTTCTAAAAAGCTTAAACAGTACACTGATTCATTGCAAGCATTAACGACGGCAGTAATTAAATTATATGAACAACATTGCCATAAAAATGAACTTATACGGCGTATAGGCGTAAGCTTTGAGGATTTAGTCAATCGCTCTGCTATACCTCAGGAGGTAGATTTATTCAGCTCTCTTGTGACGGAGGAAGAGGAAAAGGAGCGGCAAGTACATGAGGCGATGTTATCTATCAAGGAGCAGTTCGGTAAAAACTCTATTTTACGTGCCTCTAGCTTGCAAGATGAAGGGACAATGCGCTTTAGAAATACCTTGGTAGGTGGCCATAATGGGGAATAAATAGTGTAATGGATACCATGGTAATTGAACGAAGGACAACAATTGAAAATAGATTAGTCGCATAAGGGGAGGTATACATTAATGAAACATCGTATGTCTCGTTTGCAACGAGCAAAACAATTTATGCCCTTTGCGGCATTAAAGGGCTTTGAAGTATTACTGGCAGCTGTGGCACGGCCTAAAGAGCATCGTGTAGAGCTATCGGAGGATCAAGTAGATGAGTTAAATAAGGTTTTACAGACTATACATTGCGGAGAATGGGTGCGAATTGTTTACTACAATAAACAAAGATATACAGAGCTTATAGGGGCTGTTGATATGATTAGTGCGCAAATGCAAATTATATCTGTTCAAGGCATAGATATTCCCTTTAGATCTATTAAGGAATTGAATCTGTATGATATGACAATATAAAGAGTTGTCTTTATATATGGCTTAAGGGCTAGAGTTAAGGTGTGATTCGGTATACAATGATGAAAAGGGTTGTAATTTAATTATATTCTCGTATAAAAATACCCTATATGATTAGCTGTTATATGACTATATATACTCTTTGTATTGTTTTATGAGAAAGGCGGTATCTGTAATGCATGAGGTCATATCATTACTTATCAATCGCTATGATTTTTTCCTCCAGTTGTTATGGGAACATATAGAAATTTCAGTATTAGCTTCTGTTATTGCTACCATCATCGGTGGATTATTGGGTGTGTTTATATACGAATATAAACGGCTAGCTGCGCCCGTTATGGTAGTGGTTAATTTCCTATATACGATTCCATCTATATCGATGTTAGGCCTTTTGTTGTATGTATCGGGTGTTGGTAATACGACCGCTATCATTGCATTGGTTATCTATGCCTTATTACCGATGGTACGAAATACATTTACTGGTCTCAGCCAGATTGATGAAGCCATGTGTGAAGCGGGAATTGCGTTAGGACTTACGCGGATTCAACGTTTGTGGAATATAGAGATTCCCTTGGCTATGCCGACTATTATGGCTGGTATACGGACTATGCTCGTTATGACCATTGCCTTGACAGGTATTGCATCTTTTATTGGTGCTGGTGGCTTAGGTGTGGCGATTTATAGGGGGATTACAACAAATCAAAGTGCTTTGACAATTGCAGGCAGTCTACTGATTGCCCTATTAGCCATTACCGTTGATGCTCTCTTTTCTCTAGGTGAAAGAGTAACGCGTATTAGCCCTCATATGAAGCGCTATACGATTATATTTGTTTCGATTATGACGATAATTGCGATGGGTATAGGTGGCTGGGCTATGTATTGCCATCATGTGAAGACTGATGTTATTCATATTGCAACGAAGCCTATGACTGAACAGCTTATTTTGGGGAATATCTTAAAAGAATTAATCGAGAAGAAGACTGATTTAACTGTAGAGGTTACAGAAGGTGTCGGTGGTGGTACATCAAATATTCAACCAGCTATGCTTTCTGGCCAATTTGATATATATCCTGAATATACTGGTACGGCTTGGTCTGCTGTGCTAAAACGTACAGATACGTATGATGAAAGTCTATTTAATGAGCTTTCACAGGCCTATAAAGAGAAATATAATTTTGAGTGGGTCGGCATGTACGGTTTTAATAATACCTATGGCATAGGAGTGCGTAATGAAATTGCTCAGAGTTATGGCGTAAAAACGTATTCGGATCTTGCTCGTATAGCACCATCCCTAACATTAGGAGGGGAATATGATTTCTTTGGACGTGAAGATGGCTATGCTGGATTACAACGCGTATATAACATGAGTTTTAAAGCTACTAAAGATATGGATATAGGGCTAAAATATACGGCTATTGGTCGTGATGAGGTGGATGCAATGCCGATATTCACGACTGATGGTCAATTAAGTATTGCACCGATTACGGTGTTACAAGATGATAAACATTTATATCCATCTTATATGTCTGGTAATGTGGTGCGTAGCGAAGTATTGATTGCTCATCCTGAACTGCGCCCTGTATTAGAAAGTTTGAATCATACGATTACAGATCAAGAGATGGCGAAGATGAATTACGCCGTTGAAACGGAACATCAACTGCCAGCTGATGTAGCACATAAATTCCTGGTAGAACGAAATTTGATATAAGGTGAATATAGTTAGAACTAAAGTAAATAAAATTTAATATATGTTGAATATGATTTTATATTGACAATTAATCTCCTTTGATGTAATATAAACATATGAACAGGTATTCATATAAATGAAAATATCTGATGAAAAATGTTTAGGAACATATATAACAAGATATGAAACAAGATATGTCTAATAAGTATTAGAAAAATATTACCTATTAATTTACAATACAGGATAGAAGCTTTCACTATTATCAAAGGAGATATCATGGAAGAAACATTGTTGTTGAAGGATTTGAACTGTGCGAACTGCGCAGCAAAAATTGAAGATCGTATCCGTAAAATGGATGTTGTAGAGACTGCAAATTTCACAATTGCTACACATCAATTAAAATTAACTGGCTCTTGGGAAGACCGTGAAGCTCTTAAACGTGATATTCAAGAGATTTGTGATGCCATCGAAGAGGGCGTAACCGTAGCGGATTACGAGCGTAAATCTAAAGCGGCTATGGATGATCATGGTCCTGACCAGGATCGTGGTAGTGATGCTGTAACAATTGCAGTCATCGTAGCAGGCTTGTTATTCATGCTTTATGAAGTTTTGTCATCCTTTGTCCCATCCATCGGCTTGCCAGAGAGTATTGAAACTCCAATTTACTATGTTGCGTATATTCTTCTTGCGTTCCCAGTATTGCGCATCGCAGGTCGCAATATCCTAAAAGGTGAAGTATTCGATGAGAACTTCTTGATGTCTATCGCTACATTGGGTGCTATTGCTATCGATGCATTACCTGAGGCCGTAGGTGTTATCTTGTTCTACCGTATTGGTGAGTTCTTCGAAGAAAAAGCAACTGATCGTAGTCGTACAGAAATCATGAATGCTGTCGATATGCGTCCTCAAGAGGTGCGGGTTGTAGATACAGACTGCGGTGGTGAAATCGTAGTTATGGCTCCTGAAAAGGTTGAAGTAGGCTGGACTATCGAAGTTCGTCCTGGCGATTTAATTCCTCTAGACGGCACAGTGCTTGAAGGTGAAACACGCGTTAATACAGCACCTGTAACAGGTGAACCTGTACCTGTTCGCGCCGTACCTGGCACTCAACTTATGTCTGGTTGTATCAACGAATCTGGTCGCATTACAATGCGTGTAGATAAGGTTCTTGAAGAATCTATGGTTACTAAAATCCTTGATGCCGTTGAAAATGCAGCATCTTCTAAACCTAAAATCGACCGTTTCATTACGCGTTTTGCTCGCGTATACACACCAATCGTTGTAGCTCTTGCATTGGCTGTAGCTATCATCCCATCCCTTATTACAGGCGAATGGCATAAATGGATCTACACAGCCTTAACATTCCTCGTTATTTCTTGCCCATGTGCATTGGTGCTTAGCGTGCCACTTGCATTCTTCTCCGGTATTGGCAATGCGTCTAAACACGGTATCTTGCTTAAAGGTGGTCGAGTTATCGAGGCGTTGGCTAATGTGAAAGCAGTAGCTCTTGATAAAACTGGTACTATCACATCTGGTGAGTACAAAGTTCACAGCGTAGAAACTGTAGGCTCTCATGTAAGTTCCAGTCAATTGTTATCCATGGCGGCAGCTATCGAAGCCGTTTCTACACATCCAATCGCAACAAGCATCGTGTCTGAAGCAAAGGCACAAGGCCTTACAGTGGAACCTTCTGATTTCGTTCAAGAGTTAGCTGGTGAAGGTATGGTGGGTATGACTGATGGTCAACAAGTACTTATT